>CAVIFG010000184.1:0-4825 GCA_963641955.1 Escherichia coli | reverse complement strand
GGGTTATCTCCTTAGTAGGGTCAAACCCGCCGTTTCCGTCGGGCAGGCCGCAGTCCGGAGCGATATTCCCCGCGAGGAATTCGCGGCGCGGCAGGTCGAATTTTTTCAGAACTTCATCCGCAACTCTCAGGTGACAGAGCCATGTTGCCATATTTTCTCCTTTACAACAAACAATTTTTCACAGCTATTGCATTTTCAGCAGCGATGTGGTACAATCAATACAGACAGATAAAACTATACGGGATATTTCAACAAAAGAAAGAGGTACGCTGTATGGACGAAAAGAACAAGAAGCCGCTTCCGCAGGCGGATGAAAACCCCGCCGAAAGGGACGAACTCAAGACCCACACATGGGTGGACGACATGAAACAGGAACTCGAGGACTACATCGAGGATCAGGGAATATACATCCGCCAGTAACGCGGAAATCCTGCTATAAAGCTATCGGAGAGGTGCTGCCTCTCCGATTTTTGTTTAGTAAACTTCCGTGCCGGTGTAGTAGAACTCAAGTATCTGCTTGTAGTCCCAGCCCCAGTAGGTCGCGATTATGTTCGCACCGTTCTGGCTCATGCCGACGCCGTGGCCGTAGCCGTAGGTCGTGAACGTGAACGTATCAGAAGCAGCGTCATAGCTTACGTCAAACGCGCTGGAACGGAGGTCGTAGCTCATTATCCTTTCGCGAAAAACGCGCCCCGTTATCTTAACGCTGTCGCCGTCGGAATCAACGTAGCTGTGATATCCGCCGATATTCACCTGCCCGACATACTTGCCCTCGGCATAGCTGTCAATGGTTATCCACTCGGAAGGGTCGCCGCTCAGGGAAATTCCCGTCTTTTCGTAAACGCGCTTCTTTATATCGTCGGAGGAGAAAGAAGCCGTCCTGCCGTAGTTCGGGTCGTACTGTGCGTCAAGCTCGCAGTAAACGCTCTCGAGATACGGATAATCGTTGCCCCATACATACGCGCTGGAAGCCGTGTATCCCGCCGAGGAAGCGGAATATACCGCCTGTATCAGCTCGCCGTTATAGCGCACCGCCTCGCCTATTACCGAGGCAGTCAGCACGCGGACGGAATCGCTTACGCTGTCGCTCAATATAACGCTGGGGTAGCTCCCGTACTTGTTGCAGTACTTTACATATGTATACGCCGCGACTGCCTGCGCCTTTATCGCCTCAGGGGCGAAGGTGTAGCCGATCTCGTTCTGCGTTATCCTCGAGATTATTTCAAGCGCGGTTCCCGAAACGGTCATGCCGCTGTTCTTTACATAAAGTATCTCGTTCGCGGCGTCATCGTTGGTGACTATCTCCGTGGGCTGCTTGGGTTCGGTGGTGGTCGCGTTGGTGGCCGTATCATCCACGGGGATTCCGCCGCCTATCCCAGTGGTGGCTTTGGTCGTGGTGGTTTGGGTCGTGGTTGTAGTGGTCGTTGCAACGGTGGTAGGCTCGGGGGTCGTCGTGGTCACCCTTGTAGAGGTGGTAGCCGCAGTTGTCGCCTTGGTGGTAGTTGTTGCAGCAGTAGTGACTTCCGGCTCCTCTGCCTCGTAGGTGTCGACTATAACAAAATCATCATCGTCGGAGGTATCTGGGATGGATGTGTCCTCCTCTTCCTCGGCAATTACAGGCTCGATATACTCGCTGTCCGACGCAGAATATGTACTCTGCACGGGCTTTTCCGCCAGCGGAGCCTGCGCAAAGGAAAGCTGCTCGATATGCACCGTCTGCGTTTGCGTCTGCTCGCCGCTGTCGGGAGTGATGAAATCCACCGTGCCCTGCCCGTGCAGCTCATCCTCGGAGGATGTTTCGCCTACCTCCGCTTCGGACGGCGCAGGCTCATCCGCGGCGGCAGGCGCGGTGCTTTCCACCGTGCCCATAACGCCGCAGGTGAACAGATACGCATTGCATATGCACAGCGCGACTATAATTTTAAGAAGTGAAATACGCTTCATGAATTATTCCTCAGGTTCGTCCTCCAGACCGTTGTCGCGGAGGTATTCTTCCATGCCCTTTACAAGCGAAACATCCCATGTTCTGCCGGACCATGTGTTTCCGTAAACATCATAGTATGCGTCAAAATACTTTACGCTGGTCTTTCTCTTTATCAGAGAAGTATCGACCTCGGGGCTTTCGTTTTCGCGGACTCTTCTTGCCACAACAACAAGACGCAGGTCGTCAAGTCCCGTGGATGCGTCGCAGGTGGAAAGCGTGAGCAGCTCATCGCCGTATTCAATATCCACGCCGGTTTCGTACAGGCTTCTGTCCATTACTTCCATGATGTAGTTATAGAACTCGGACTGGTTCTTGAAGTAGACATACTCGTTGTACGCAAAGAGCTCGCCGTGCTCTGCGGCGGTGTTTATCTTGAACACTGCAAATATCTTGTACTTGTTCTTCTGATAAAGTGTGTCGAACTCGATAACGGGGGATGTCTTGAGGAACTCTATATCGCGGGAGTAATTCGACAGCGCCGCAAACTGATACTTGTACAGCATATTGTGGCCGTAAAGTATGGTGTTGTTAGGCATTTCGTCGGGACCGAACTTACCCTCGTAGTCCGTGAAGATAGTTCCCGCAAAATCATAGTTGCCGTCGAAATCCCTGTGGAGGTAGTAGTCGTTGTCGTCGGACTGCATTACGGGGTAATCAACATTCGTCGCGGGGATATTTACCCAGCCGATGAAGTCGTTGTTTGCGGCATACAGCGAAGCGTATTCCTCGTTGATGGAGCCCGCAGGGAGCTGTTCTATCTGCTCCTTGGTGGGGGTCTGGTTCTTCAGCTCTACTATGTATGCATTCGTCGCGGTCTGGTTTCCGTTTTCGTCCACGCCCGCGTTCGCGTCCAGTTCTTCATAGCGGAGCATATTTCCCGCGATGATAACGACCGCCGCAACAAGAACTATCAGCGCCACGAGAAAAACTATCTTGCGGAAGATCTCCGTAGTGCTGTCGCCTTTCCACGGGATAAGTCCCGTGACGATGCTCATAAAGAGGTTCTGCTGCTTTTTCTTTTTCTTGCCGTGTTTTTTCTTCTTGGGAGCCAGTCCCATATCCATTTCTGCCATGTGAAGTCAGTCCTTTCGATCGCTTGGGTAAAGGCGGCGCGGTAGAGCACCGCCGCATATATAATTAATATGAATAGCCGCGGATATATTCGGCGGGCCACTTTCTGCCGCCCCAGCTTCCGCCCCTGAGACTGTAATAATAGTCAAAATAAAGCGGGTCGGGGTTTTCGTATGCAAGGTCAACGTTTACGCTGTCGCTCTCGCCCTCGCGCACTTCCCTTGCAAACAGCACCCAGCGTATCTCGCGGGAGTTGTCGTAGTCGAACGAGCAGGTGGACAGCGTGAGCAGATTGTCGCCGTACTGCAAATCAACATCGGGGGTGTAGAACGTGGTGCGGTCAAGTATCTTTGCGCAGTAATCGTCGAACGCCGCCTTGTCGTCAAATTCGCGGTATCTTATATAGTTAAATACATCGCCCTCCTGCTTACGGGTGTTTACAAGCATTCCCGCAAATATCTTGTAGGTGGAGGTCTTGTAGAGGGTGCTGAATTTCAGCGTGGGATACTGCTTGTACCAATCCAGCCCCATGCTTCCGGATACCTTGTAGTTGTTGTATCGCGTGAGCTTTGCGAAATACTCGCCCGAAAGCATATTGTGACCGTACAGCACGATGTTCGCAGGCTGATGCTCCGCGGTTATCGGAACGTGATAATCCGCGAAGATGGCGCCGCTTACGCTCTCCTCGCCCTTGTAGTTATGCTTGAGGTAGTAGTCATTATCCTCGCCCTGCATAACGACATAGTCGATGAAAGGATCGTCCTCGTCGCCCATGGTTATCCAGCCGATAACATCGTCGTTTATCTCAAGAAGCGGCAGGAACTGCTCCTGCACCTCTGGGTACTCCTGCTGAAGCTCCTCGCGCTTGGTGGTGTCTATCTCCACCGTGGTGCTTCCTGTTCTGTTGTGGTATATGTCGGAGAGCTGGTCGTTGAGCTGAGTATCGTCGACCTTGTTCACGCCGTCGATTATCAGCGTCGTAAGCGACACGACCAGCACCACCGCCGCCGCAAGGAATATTATCTTGCGGACGATCTCGGTGGGCTTGTCGCCCTTCCACGGGATAAGATACTTTACAATTCGGAGAAAAACGCTCTCCTTTTCAACAAAGTTTGCCATAAGGCTCCCTCCTTATCAGTAGCTGAGCAGCTTGGACTTATCCCAAACGCTGCCGTACCACTGTCCGCCTATTACATCGTAGTAATACTGGAACAGCTTTGCCTGATAGTTTCTTGTTGCAACGGTGGTGTCTACATATTCGGATTCACCGGGGCGAACCTTTCTCGCGAAAAGCACCCAGCGGGTATCAATGTTCGAGCCGAGCGGCCAGTAGCAGGTGGAAAGCGTAAGGAGCTGATCGCCGTAGGTGAGGTCGACATCGGTGAAGAACCAGCTTCTGTCCATTACCTCGATGATGAAGTTGTTGAAATCATCCTTGCCGCTGAACGAGGTCTTGTTGATATAGTTGAATACCTCGCCGTGCTCGGGCTGGGTATTGACCAGCATTCCCGCGAATATCTTGTAGGTCTGGCTGCCGCCGCTGGGGGTGGCGAGCATTATCGTCGGGTGTACTTTATAGAAAGCCAGCGGCTCCTTGCTGGAATCATTCGGAGCGTAGTGGCTTACCGAAGCGAAGAACTGTCCGCTCACCATGTTGTGGCCGACAAGTATGATGTTCTCATCCGTGCCGTCCCACTTGTTCTTGTAGTTGGAATAAACCGTGCCCGTGATGGACTCGTTCTTATAGAAGTCGTGGGAGAGGTAGTAGTT
>CAVIFG010000183.1:0-4957 GCA_963641955.1 Escherichia coli | reverse complement strand
GATCGCGGAGAAGCTCGGAGATATGAATTCCGACGACCGCATAATGATAATGGTGCTTTCAGCGGACGAAATGAGCGGTTTTTCTGCTCTTTCGGGAAGCAGCGACATCGAAGAAACTGATTATTCGGGAATTTACAGCCTTTCGCGCGAGCTTGCGGCTTTCCGCGAAAGCGCGCTGCCCGATGATGTATATATCACCAGTACATTTACGAATGCGATAAGCGGCGAGCAGTGTATCGCGTTTGTTTCGCTGATAAATACAAAGTCATCCGACGGTGAAGATATGGATGCGTTTCTTTTGCGCGTGGAGCCGCTGGAGGTAATGAAGGAAAACTGGTTCTTCAGCAGTACATATTCCAGCGCGCAGATAAGCATGATAAATTCTTTCGGCGATTACATCTATCGCGCCCCCATGCTGAAAAACAACAATTTTTACGAATTCCTGATGTCATACAATGACTTCACCTACCCGCAGCTTTATGAATTAAAGGACAGCATAAACGAAACGGAAGGCACCTGTAACTACATTTACAAGAACTCCCTCGGCAACGACACGCTGTATGCGTTTTCCGCAAAGGGGTATAACGACTGGATAATAGTCGGCTCGATAGAACTGGATGACCTCGGCTATTCCGAGGTGCAGTGGTCGCTGCTTATAAGCCCGCTGGTAACATCCGCCTGCATGATAATAATCAGCATAATATATTTCAGTTCTCTCAACAGGCAGCTTCGCCGAAGCATGAAGGACCTTGAAAAAGCTAACGCTGCAAAAACGCTTTTCCTTTCGTCCATGAGCCACGACATCCGCACGCCCATGAACGCGACAATGGGTCTTACCAACATCGCGCAGCGCAACATCAGCGACAAGGATCGCGTTGAAAACTGCCTCGGAAAAATATCGCTTGCGGGCGGGCACCTGCTTACGCTTATAAACGACGTGCTGGATATCTCGCAGGTAGAGAGCGGCAAGTTTACGCTCAATCCCACCACGTTTTCGCTGGCAAGCTCCGCGGAGGATCTCGTAAACATAATTTACCCGCAGGCGGCGGACAAAAAGCTGCATTGCAGCATAACACTGAAAAATATCACGGAGGAGCATGTCTGCGCCGACAAGCTGAGGCTTAATCAGATATGGCTTAATATCCTCAGCAATGCCGTTAAGTACACCCACGAGGGCGGGAGAATAGATATAACCATCGAGGAATTTTTCATCCCCGAGGATCCGTCCTCCATCGGTCTTATTTTCAAGACTGCGGATACGGGAGAGGGAATGTCCCCGGATTTTGTGAAAGATATTTTCGAGCCGTTCTCGCGGGAAAAGGACAGCCGTATCGACAAGGTGCAGGGCTCTGGCCTTGGTATGGCGATAACAAAGCAGATCGTCGATCTTCTCGGCGGAACAATAAAGGTAGAAAGCGAGCAGGGAAAAGGCTCGACGTTCACCGTTACGCTTATCCTGAAGCGCGGAAAATCTTTGGCATACGGCAGGCCGTTCAATGATAAATCTGTACTGCTGGTCGGCGGGGAAAGCACAATGCGCAGCACTGCGGTGTTCATAAAGGAACTCGGCGGAAGTCCTGAATGCGCCGACAACACCGAGGAAGCTGTAAAGCTTATTGAAGAAAAACGCAGCAGCGGCGGCTTTGAAATGATAATAATCGATCGGGTCATGGCAGAAACATCTTGCATTGACACCGCACGGACGCTGCACGAGCGCTTTGGCGGCGACTGCCCGATGATGCTGATATCTGCATTCGACTGCACGGATATCGAGCATGAAGCAGCGGAAGCGGGTGTTTCCGGCTTTATTCCGCGCCCGATATTCAAGGAGGCGCTTTTAGAGAAATACAACGCCTTCACGCGTGATAAGGAAGAGCACGAAGAAAATATCGGCACGGTCGTATCCGATTTCAACGGCGCACGCGTGCTTGTTGCGGAGGACAACGATATAAACTGGGAGATAATAAACGATCTTCTTGGTATGTACGGAATAGTCGCCGACCGCGCGGAAAACGGCAGCGAGTGCATAAAAATGCTGGAGCAGGCAGGCTCGGATGATTATGATATGATATTCATGGATATTCAGATGCCTGTTATGAACGGCTATGAAACCACCCGCGAGATCCGCCGCATGGGCGACGAGAAAAAGGCGAAAATACCCATCGTTGCAATGACCGCGAACGCCTTCGCGGAGGATGTTTCCACCTGCATAGAGGCGGGCATGAACGGGCATATCGCAAAGCCTGTTGACCTTAAAATACTTATAACAGAAATAAAGAAATATGTAAGGAAGAAAGGATAAAGACAATGAAGAAGAAACTATCTGTACTGCTTTGCCTGTGCATGGCGTTCACATCGCTTGCGGGCTGCTCGGGCAATAATGAACCGAGCTCTTCAGAGGAAAGCAAGGAATTTGTTCCCTCGATGGACAAGGAAACCGTCGCGGAAATTAATGTCGGCGGAAACTGGTCGAACTTTCAGGCGCTGGAGGCAGCGGCGGCGGACTGGAACAAGATATACCCGAACGTCACCGTAAACTACACGCAGATAAACGATTATACACAGATGCTGAGCACGATAGTGACCGGCACGAATACCCCTGACATCATTACCCTTGACGCGGACGGATACTACGAGAACAAGGATGTTATAATAAATGCGCTGGAGGATCTTTCTGAAATAGGCATGAATACCGATGTTCTCGGCGAGAGCGTTATCGGCGGCTCCTCCGCAAACGGAAAGTTCTGCACGCTAAGCTGGGGCACGCTGGCGGCAGGATTTGTTGTCAACGACAGCCTTCTTGAGGAGCTTGGTCTTTCCGTTCCGAACACGCAGGAGGAATTTGACAAGGTCTGCGACGCTCTGGTTGAAAAGGGATATGTTCCGATACAGGGATGCTACATCGATATTTACAGCAACCTGTTGAACAACGACTCGAAGTACCGCATTGTTTCTTCGGGAAAATATGACGACGCGTACGACAAGTCCACTGTCAATGAAAATGGCCGCGGCAGCGTATTCGCACCGGAGTTCTCCCGCCTTATAGAAATGGTGGAAAAGGGTTATATCAGCGCAGATATCAACGATTCCATCCCCGATATATACGAATCCGCGATACTGCACTTCTTTGAGGGGCAGACGCCGTTCCTCTGCATAACCTCCGAAACATTCAGCGGCATGAAGAAGCGCGAAAGCAAGTCCGAATATTTCACCGAGCACCCGTTTACATATGAGTTTGTTTCCCTCCCCGTTAATTCCGATGAACCCGTGCTGAGCGTATCGTATCTTCAGGGCCTCGGCGTTGTTTCCTCGGGAAAGAACGTTGAATGGGCGAACGAGTTCATGCGCTTCCTTTGCAGCGAGGATGAGCTGAACAAGATGGCGGAGGTAAAGGGCGTTCCCGGCGTTACAAAGGCGGACACGAACGACGAGCGCTTTGCGCATATCGACGCTATTCCCGAGGATAAGCAGGTAGGTCCCGTTCTGGACGAATTTGCAAAGCTTGTTGACGAATCGTTTGCATATACGCTTGAAAAAATAGCCCGCGGCGAGATCACCACTGTCGAAGCGGCGGAAAAGTATTTTGAAACCCATCTTGAAGATATAGGCGGCTGATTTAAAAATTAAATGCCCTCTCTGCAAAAAGCGGAGAGGGCATTTTTTATGCTGTTATTACTTTGCCGAGGGCATTTTCTTTCGTATGTCGCTAAGTCTGTTGAGGGCTTCGTTAAGCGTTTCGTCGCGCTTTGCGAAGTGGAAGCGGATGTACCTGTTCTCAGGCTCCTTAAAGAAGCTGGAACCGGGCACGGCGCCCACGCCGACATATTCAGCGAGTTTTTCGCAGAACTCAAGGTCGCTTTCATAGCCGAATTCGCTTATATCCGCGAGAATGTAATATGCTCCCTCGGGAACGGTATGCTGTATGCCTATGCGGTCAAGACCTTCAAGGAACAGTCCGCGCATATGTGTGTAGTGCGCCTGAAGCTCCTTGTAATATTCGTCGCCAAAGTTCAGGCCGACAACCGCCGCTTCCTGCAGGGGCGCCGCAGCGCCTACCGTAAGGAAGTCGTGCACCTTTTTAACTCTGTCGATTATCTCCGGGGAGGCGATGACATATCCAAGGCGCCAGCCCGTTATCGAATAAGTTTTCGACAGGGAGGAGCAGGATATCGTTCTTTCGCGCATACGGGGCAGGCTTGCGAAATAAATATGCTTATGGGGCTCGTAAACGATGTGCTCGTATACCTCGTCGGTGATAACGAATGCGTCGTATTTTTCGGCGAGATCGGCGATGATATTAAGCTCGTCGCGGGTGAATACCTTGCCGCAGGGGTTGGAGGGGTTGCAGAGTATGATAGCCTTTGCGCCCTGCTTGAATGCCGCTTCGAGCACATCCGCATCGAAATTGAATGCGGGGGGCTTCAGCGGAACATATATCGGCTGCGCGCCGGAAAGTATCGCGTCGGCGCCGTAGTTCTCATAAAACGGCGAGAATACGACTACCTTGTCGCCGGGGTTTGTTACGGAAAGCATTGCCGCCATCATAGCTTCGGTGCTTCCGCAGGTGACAACGACGTTCTCGTTCGGGTCGATGTCAAATCCCATCAGCCGCGACTGTTTGCGGGCAACGGCCTCGCGGAAGTTCTGCGCGCCCCATGTTATCGCATACTGATGATAGTCCTCGCTTGCGACCTGCGCAAGGCGGTCGGTGATCTCCTTCGGGGGCTCGAAATCGGGGAATCCCTGAGAAAGATTTACGGCTCCGTATTTATTGGATATTCTCGTCATCCTGCGGATAACGGAATCCGTGAAATTGGCTGTTCTGGCTGAAAGCTGCGGCATTGTCTGCTCCTCCGTTGTTCTTTATTTATAATATTTGCCGCCTTATTCAGCGGCTTGATATTTAAGATTATATACAAAAAAGTCCTGATTGTCAAGGTACTTTACATATTAATTC
>CAVIFG010000182.1:0-4962 GCA_963641955.1 Escherichia coli | reverse complement strand
TAATGAAAGGCTCGGGTCTTTCCTCCTCGGCGGCTTTCGAGGTGCTGACCGGAACCATCCTTTCCCACCTCTTTAACGGCGGACAGATATCCGCTCCGAAGATCGCACAGATCGCGCAGTACGCCGAGAATGTTTACTTCGGCAAGCCCTCGGGTCTGATGGATCAGATGGCGTCCTCCGTCGGCGGATTTGTTGCGATAGACTTCCGCGACACCAAGTCACCGGTTATCGAGGGTATCCCGTTCAACTTCGAGGAGCACGGTCACGCGCTCTGTATCGTTGACGCCAAGGGCGACCACGCTGACCTCACCGATGAATACGCTTCCATCCCCGCGGAAATGAAGGCAGTCGCACATTTCTTCGACTGCGAAACACTGCGCCAGCTTTCCCTCGAGGATATCATTCTCAACATAAACGAGCTTCGCAATGAATTCGGCGACAGAGCAGTGCTCCGCTCCATCCACTTCTTCCACGAAAACGAGCGCGTGGAAAAGGTGGTTCATGCGCTGAAATCCGGCTGCTTTGAAGACTTCCTCTCCTCCGTAAAGGAAAGCGGCGATTCCTCTTTCAAATATCTCCAGAACATCTACGCGAACTCCGATGTAAAGCATCAGTGCCTCAGCATCGCCCTCAACATCGCGGAAAACACGCTCCACAGAAAGGGCGCGTGCAGAGTTCACGGCGGCGGCTTCGCAGGAACCATTCAGGCATTTGTTCCGCTCGAGTCGCTCCAGCAGTTCAAGATGAACATGGACAAGATATTCGGCGCGGGCGCGTGCCATGTGCTTTCCGTTCGCCCCATCGGCGGCACGGAAGTAGTTTTAGGCTGACGGCTGACATAAAAATGGGGCGGATCGCTCCGCCCCGTTTACATATCAATCCTTAACCTCGTACTCGCTCATCTGCTTGATGTTCATTTTATCAACAAGGGCGTCCACGGATATTCCGCTTTCGGTGTATTCCTCGCTGAACACCTTTCCGTTTACGCGGATAACGGCAGTCAACCCCGCCTTGTCGTATGGTATCATAAGCTTCATGCGGCGGGAGGTTTCGGGCAGATTTGCCGCGATGACCTCAAGCAGGCGGTCGATGCCCTCGTTTTTCAGCGCGCTTATCCTTACGGTGGCGCTGTCCGTGGGGAAATCCTCGTCCAGCTTGTCGCATTTGTTCAGCACCGTTACGACGGGAATTTCCGACGCGCCAAGCTCCGCAAGGGTCTTTAGAGTTACGTCGGCTTTCTCCGCCGCTTCGGGGTCGGACGCGTCGCAGACGTGCAGGATTATATCGGCACACGCCGCTTCCTCAAGGGTGGATTTGAACGCCTCTACAAGATGGTGCGGCAGCCTGCGGATAAGTCCTACGGTATCCACCAGCAGCAGAGAGCGCCCGTCGGGAAGCTCTATCGCGCGGGATGTAGGGTCAAGCGTTGCGAAAAGCTTGTCCTCGGCAAGCATGTCAGCGCCCGTCAGCAGGTTAAGCAGCGTGGATTTTCCCGCGTTGGTATAGCCGACAATAGCGCCGACCTGCACGCTGTCTTTCTTGCGCCTTGCGCGGGAATAGCCGCGGCGCTCCTCAAGTTCCTTGAGTTCCTCGGAAAGCTTGTCTATTCTCCTGCGGATATGACGGCGGTCGGTTTCAAGCTGTGTTTCGCCGGGGCCGCGGGTGCCTATTCCGCCGCCAAGACGGGAAAGGCTCGCGCCGATACCCATGAGCCGCGGCAGGCGGTAGCGAAGCTGCGCAAGCTCGACTTGCAGCTTGCCCTCGCGGGATACGGCTCTGCCCGCAAAAATATCAAGGATGAGCATGGTTCGGTCGATAACGCGGACATCGGTCACGTCCTCTATGCAGCGTATCTGCGACGCGGTGAGCTCGCAGTCGAATATCAGCAGCTCGGCGCCCAGCGTGCCGCAAAGCTCCTTGACTTCCTCAAGCTTGCCCTCGCCGATGACAGTGGCGCTTTCGTAGGCGTCGCGCTTCTGCACGACGCGGGCAATTTCTTCCGCACCCGCAGTACGCGCAAGCTCGGAAAGCTCATCAAGGCTGGATTCAACGTCGTACTCGCCGATATCCGCGGTGACGAGTATCGCTCTGGTCATAACTTTTTCTTCCATATAAGTCCTCCTTTTCGGGACAAAATATTCCCCGCAGGCGGGAAAAATCAATGTAAACTACACACATAATGCTATTATATCAGTAAAATTTGTGTGTGTCAAGTATAATAAAAGGCAGCGGCACGCTTATGTGCGGTGCCTAAAAAGAAAGGCTGATAGCTTTGAAATTCAAAAGATTTGACGTCATTATCGTCGGCACAGGCATTTCGGGTATCTATGCGGCGCTCAACCTCGACCGCTCGCTGAAGATACTCATGCTTTCCAAGCGCGAGCTTACGCTCTGCAATTCCGCGCTGGCACAGGGCGGCGTTGCCGCTGTCATGGACAAGGAAAACGACAGCTACGACCTGCATATAAAGGATACCCTCATTGCGGGACATTATAAGAACAACCTTGACAATGTCAAGATACTTGTCGAGCAGGGACCCACGGATGTAATGCGTCTTAAAGAAAAGTACGGCGTTGAATTCGACCTCAAGCAGGACGGTAGCATTGAGCTCACCCGCGAGGGAGGACACTCCCGCCGCCGTATCGCGCACCACAAGGACACCACGGGCTTTGAGATAGAAACCAACCTCATCAAGCAGGTACAGGAGCTTAAAAACGTTACTGTCGTCAACAACTCCGTGCTCTGCCGCCTTGAAAGAAGCGACGGAATGTTCTTCGCGGACGTCCTCGCGCACAACGATATCCCCGACGGACAGGAGCACCAGTACTACTGCGCCGACGCGGTCATACTCGCGACCGGCGGTATCGGAAGAGTTTATGATTTCACCACCAACTCCGCCATTGCGACCGGCGACGGCATTCAGCTTGCATACAACCTCGGCGCGGAGATAAAGAACCTCAGCTATGTGCAGTTCCACCCCACAGCATTCGCCGACAGGAAGAACCGCGAGTGCTTTCTCATTTCCGAGGCAGTGCGCGGCGAGGGCGCATATCTTCTCAACTGCCACAAGGAGCGTTTCATGCAGAAATACGAACCCGAGCGCAAGGAGCTTGCTCCCCGCGACGTGGTTTCCGAATGCATGATGAAAGAACAGGCGCTGACGGGCAGCGACGAATTCTGGCTGGATATTTCCTATAAGGATCCCGAGTTTGTAAAGGGACACTTCCCGATGATATACGGCAAGGTGCTTGAAAAGGGCTACGACATGACCAAGGAGCCGTTCCCCGTTTACCCCTGCCAGCACTATCTTATGGGCGGAATAAATGTCGACGGCAAGGGCGCAACGAATATCCCCGGGCTTTATGCCGCAGGCGAATGCTCCCACACGGGCGTTCACGGAAAGAACAGACTTGCAAGCAACTCCCTGCTGGAAGCGCTGGTGTTCTCCCGCCTGATCGCCGAGGATATCACAAAGAACCGCCGCGAGGACGACCGCGATTCCGTTGAGTACCCGATGTCCTCCCCCGAGGGCAAGCCGCTTCCCCATGGAATCCGCACGGAGATACGCCACATCATGCAGAAAGCGTACTTCATCAAGCCGAATTACGAGGAAGCCGAAAAGGGCCTTGCGCGCATAAAGGAGCTCAAGGATCAGGTTTACAACAGCGGCTACGCGATTACCGCCGACTTTGTTGAAACCAAGTCCCTTGTCACCGTTGCGTACATAATCCTCACGGAAGTTATCGAGAGAAAGGACGAAAAAGAATGATACTGCTCCCCTTTTACGTTGACGATATCATAAAGACCGCCCTCACCGAGGACATAAACTACATCGACTCCACCGCCGACCTGCTTATCCCCGAGGACAGCATTTCCGAAGCTTATTTCATGTCCAAGGCGGACGGCGTTGTCGCGGGTCTTGAGGTTGCGCTGCGCGTGTTCACGATACTTGACCCCGAGATGAAGATAAAGTGCTATTTCAAGGACGGCGACGAGGTGAAGTACGGCGACATCATCGCTGAATTCAGCGGCCACACACGCCTTATGCTCAAGGCGGAGCGCACATCACTGAACATCCTCCAGCACATGAGCGGTATCGCTTCCTATACTCACAAGTGCGTTGAGCTTGTAAAGGGCACCAACGCTTCCATTACTGACACAAGAAAAACCCTGCCGGGTCTGCGTGCGCTCCAGAAGTACGCGGTGACTGCCGGCGGCGGAAGAAATCACCGCTACAACCTCACCGACGCGGCGATGCTCAAGGACAACCACATCGACGCATACGGCGGAATAACCGCGGCTGTAAACGCCCTGCGCAAAAAGGCTGGTCATATGCTTCAGATAGAAGTAGAAACCCGCAACCTCGACGAGGTGCGCGAAGCCCTCGCCTGCGGCGTTAATGTCATCATGCTGGACAACATGGACTGCCCCACCATGGCGGAAGCTGTTCGCATCGTTGACCACAAGGCAAAGCTCGAGGCGAGCGGAAATGTTACCATGGAAAACATCCGCGAGGTCGCCGAAACAGGCGTTGATATCATCTCCCTCGGCGCGCTGACACACAGCGTAAAGGCGTTTGATATCTCCATGAAGTGGAAGAAGTAAATATAAAAGCAGCTACTCATACCTGAGCAGCTGCTTTATCTTAAAGCAGATTGAATTAACGTTTTTAATTACTTAAATAAAAGCCCGAATAATCCTACTGAAGCTGATGCTACCTTTTTACTGGAATAGGATGTTTTCTTAGTTGATTTACTATTTCCTGTCCTTTTTTGAGAACGTGTTTTACATGAAGGTGTTCGCATTCTGTGCAAATTAGCCATATTAATTCCTCCCATCGCCAAAGCTCAATCTGCTAAGATTTGGTACATCATCTCTTTTATATTATATCATTGTTTTTTCTATTAGTCAAGCAAAAAATGAATTTTGAAACAGGATCAAAACTTCTATTATGTAATGGGG
>CAVIFG010000181.1:3828-4964 GCA_963641955.1 Escherichia coli | reverse complement strand
GCTCAATGTAGAACGTACTTCCCTTTTCGTATTTGCTCTCAACGGATATGCTGCCGTTCATCAGTTTCAGAAGCTGCTTCGATATTGCAAGGCCAAGACCTGTGCCCTCGATGTTGCGGTTGCGCTTGCTGTCCACCTGCTGGAACGACTTAAAGAGCTTGTCCATATCGTCGTCCTTTATGCCGATACCAGTATCGCTTACGACTGCTTTCAGCATTATCGAATCCTCGCCGATACGGTCAAAGGAAATCGCAAGGTGCACCTCGCCCTTGTCGGTGAATTTCACCGCATTGTTGAGCAGGTTCAGAAGTATCTGATGTATGCGCACGCTGTCGCCGTGCAGCTTGCGCGGCAGCGCAGGATCAAGGTCAATGGTGAATTCCAGCGGTTTTGAACCTACCCTTGTGTTCACGATGTTGATAAGGTCGTTCACCATGGAAAGCGGCTCGTAATCCGCCGTGATTATATCCAGCTTGCCCGATTCTATCTTTGAAAAATCGAGGATATCGTTGATAATGACAAGCAGGTGCTTTCCCGAAGAGCGTATCTGCCTTATGTACTGCTTGGCGCGCGGGGTCATTTCCTCCCGCAGGGCCATCTCCGCCATGCCGAGCACAGCGTTCATCGGGGTGCGTATCTCATGGCTCATATTGGCGAGGAAGTCGGATTTCTGCGATACAGCAAGATTGCTTAACCTTATGGTTTCGTAGGTCTTGTATGCCATATCGGAAATAACGCGGGAAAACTCGAAAATAAAGTTCGTGGAGCGCTCTATCGCCGCTTTGGGGACTATCTGTGTCTTTCTCGCGGCCTCTACGAAGGCTTCTTCGTCCAAGCCGAGTTCCCGCGCAGTTGAGCGCATGAGGTCATAATCAGGTTCTTCCGCGAGCACCTGCCCGCCGACGAAGCTGCCGATCATTCTGTCGCCAAGCATTATCGGCGCCGCAAAATCAACAAGATGCGCATGACAAAAATATGAAACAGGTCCTCCGCTTTCGAGCGCCCTTATCGCACCGTCGCGGTCGCATTGCTCGCACCTTTTGCGGCCTGTCGGAGATTTTCTGCAATAATTCTCACATAAATCCGAAAAGTTGGAACCGACCGTCAGCGGGACGCCGTTTTCGTCAGTTGTAAGC
>CAVIFG010000181.1:1124-3770 GCA_963641955.1 Escherichia coli | reverse complement strand
CAATATGTATTATATCATTATATGTCGAAAAAGTCAATGACATCGGCGGTATTTTATCGGCAAATGTCATCGAATTTTATGTTTCCGTTTTATATCCGCCCCGCCAAATCACTTGACTTTTCGGCACACATGATGTATAATTTTAATGTATGGATTACAGGATAAAACTGCCTGCGATGCCTAAAAAACAATCACCCCAAGCGGTGCAAGAACGAGGTACATATATGATCTGCAATGCAATTCAGGGACTGATCGACCACTCCGTACGCAGCGGTCTGATAACAAAGGACGACGAGATCGTCGCAAGAAATATGCTTATGGATATCCTGCGCCTGTCCGACTGGCAGGAGTGCGAGGGCGAAAACGGCACGGTGGAGAAACTTCTTGACGAGATAGTTGACTACGCCTGCGAAAACGGCATAATCGAAAACACTGCGGTGCAGCGCGATCTTTTTGACACAAGGATAATGGGCGTTTTCACACCCATGCCCCACGAAGTTATCAGAACATTCTTCGAGAAATACGAGCAGTCCCCCAAGGCGGCAACCGACTGGTACTTTGAATTCTGCAAGGATCTGAATTACGTCCGCGCAGGAAGAATTGCAAAGGACCTCAAATGGACCTACGACTGCGATTACGGCACGCTCGACATCACGATAAACCGCTCCAAGCCCGAAAAGGATCCCCGCGACATCGCCGCGGCGAAAACGCAGAAATCCGCAAGCTACCCCCGCTGCCAGCTCTGCGCCGAAAACATGGGCTTCGCAGGACATATCACCCACCCCGCAAGACAGAACCTGCGCCCCGTTCCGCTGACGATAAACAATTCCGACTGGTTCCTCCAGTACTCCCCCTACGGATACTACAACGAGCACTGCATTCTGTTCAACAGCAAGCATATCCCCATGGTCATCGACGCTTCCGTTTTCGAGAAGCTGTTTGATTTCCTCGGGCTTTTCCCGCATTATTTCATCGGCTCGAACGCTGACCTGCCCATCGTCGGCGGCTCGATACTGACCCACGAACATTTTCAGGGCGGACACTACACTTTTGCAATGGAAAAAGCTCCGGTCGAAAAGACATTCACGCTGAACGGCTTCCCCGAGGTTGAAGCGGGAAGAGTAAAGTGGCCGATGAGCGTTATCCGCCTGTCCTCCGCGGACAGAAAGTCCCTTGCCGCCGCCTGCGACCATATTCTCAGAAAATGGAGAGCATACACCGACGCCGACGCAGGTATTTTCGCCGAAACAGAAGGCACGCCGCACAATACCGTCACCCCCATCGCGCGTATGCGTGACGGAAAGTATGAATGCGACCTTGTTCTGCGCAACAACATCACATCTGAAGAACGCCCGCTGGGTATTTTCCACCCGAACCCCTCGCTGCATCATATCAAAAAGGAAAACATCGGGCTTATCGAGGTAATGGGTCTTGCGGTGCTCCCCTCCCGCCTTGCGGAAGAGATGGCGGTGCTGAAAGACAAGATGCTGAGCGGCGTTGACCTCTCCGCCGACCCTAAGACGGCATCCCACGAAACATGGGCAAAGCAGATACTCGCCGACCACCCCGAATTCAACGCAGAAAACGCCGAGCAGATACTTCACAAGGAAATAGGCGCAGCGTTTGAGCAGGTGCTCTGCGACGCGGGCGTATTCAAGAGAAACGCCGACGGCATTGCGGCATTTGAGCGCTTTATCGGCTCGCTCTGATTTAATAAAAAAACACCGTCCTCCGTGACACACGGCGGGCGGTATTTTTTTATTAAACGCTTATTGACTCTTTCCGGTAAAGCAATTCTGCAACAAATACTGCGGTGCAATTCAAATTCAACATACTATGGCAATTTAACGTGACATTAAAAAGCATTTAACAAAGGGATTTCAAATCATATATCGGACATAAATCTTGCTAACTTCTCCATTCCGTTGTGCAAAATGTCTATTGACAAATTGCAGGGCAGCTTGTATAATATATGTGAGTAATTATAAGACTAAACAGATCATCAATGTGTGAGAACAAATCAGATCGGAGGACAAAAGTATGGATAAAACCAAAATTAACTCCGCAAACCTTACGGAAGATTTAGAACTGGACCTTAACACCATGACCTGCCATATCAGCAGATCAAACGTTACAGATTGCAAAGAGATAAAGTGGAATGACTTTCTTGTGCAGTGCTGCGAAAGAGATCTGATATACTATGTTGATCTTGAGGCATTCAACAGGCAGATGTCCGTTGAAAGCATTCTTGTATCGCTGAAAAACAACGGCATATACACATTCAATTTCAGGGCAAACGCAGCAGGCGGCGAGTTTGTATGGATGACTGTGAACGCGTTCCCTGCGGAGATAATCGACGGGGAAATAACCAAACTGCACATCACCGCCGAAAATCAGAGCACATACCGCCTTAACGGAAACGGAATGGACTGCGCGCTGATAAATGAAATGCTGTTCAAAGGCTTCGGCAGCGTTTATTCCGGCATGATTTTCATTAATGTCAACGAAAACAAATACATGGTGCAGAACCTCTACGGCGACGACTGCCGCGAGGAACTTATAGCAAAGCCCGTTGGGAATTACTCAAACGACAACCTTGCATACGCGCAAAACTTCATTTACCCCGACGACCGCAGCACTTTCACA
>CAVIFG010000181.1:0-1114 GCA_963641955.1 Escherichia coli | reverse complement strand
CTTCGGCACGACCACACATCAAAAATGCTGCTCAGTTCTTCTCTTGAACGCATTCTCGGCATCGGAAACAACGATTCGATAGACGAGCTTCTGGACAAGCTCAGCGACAGGATCTCCGACGAAGATAAAAACATGGTCTGGCACTCTATCCTGAGCGTTCCGCAGGGAGAAAAGACTACCATTGTTTTCCGCTGGGAGCATCCTACGCTTGGGATGAGATACTACCGCTGCGGCTGCACCTGCATTGCAAAAAGCGAGCGCTACACCTGCTTCTGCGGCTACGGGCAGGATATCACCGAGGATATGCGGCAGATAACCGAAAACGAAAAGAAAATGAAAGCCGCCATGCTTGAAGCGAAAAAGGCCAACGCCGCCAAGACAGCGTTTCTTTCAAGGATGTCGCACGATATCCGCACGCCGCTGAACGGCATAATAGGGCTCCTCGACATCGACGAGCGCAACGCCGACAATATTGAGCTGCTGAAAGAGCACCGCGCAAAGGCAAAGATAGCGGCGGATCATCTTATGTCGCTTATAAACGACGTGCTTGAGCTGAACAAGCTGGACGACAAGAACATAACACTGGCGCATGAGGCGTTCAGCCTTTCAAAAATGGCGCAGGAAATACTCACCATCGGAGAAATGCGTGCGGTGGAATCCGGCGTAAGGCTTATCCACGAGGATTGCAGCCCCAACATCGCCGTTCCGTATGTATACGGAAGCCCGCTGCACGTTCGCCAGATTTTCCTCAATATCATAGGCAACGCGATAAAGTACAACAAACCCGGCGGGTCGGTCACCTGCCGCGTAGAAACCTTCGCGCAGACGGACAAGACCGTAACCTACCGCTGCACTATTTCCGACACGGGCATAGGCATGAGCGAGGATTTCCTGAAGCACATTTTTGAGCCGTTTGCACAAGAGCGGCAGGATTCCCGCAGCTTCTATCAGGGCACGGGACTTGGAATGTCCATCGTTAAATCCCTTGTAGACAAAATGAACGGCACCATTGACATAAAAAGCGAAAAAGGCGTCGGAAGTACATTCACCGTCACCATTCCCTTTGAAATTGCGGACAGCGCCGATATTGCCGACGCGCTTGAATACAACGACG
>CAVIFG010000180.1:0-4985 GCA_963641955.1 Escherichia coli | reverse complement strand
ATTCAGTCAGGAATATGTTGATACCATGATGGGATATATGCCCGACTGGTCGCTTGTTCCGCTGTTTGTGGCAAGCTTTGTTTCGGGGGTTGTCGGCGCTCTCATCGGAAAGGCTCTGATGAAGAAGCACTTCATCCGCGCGGGTATCGCATGATGGCAAATACGCTTTCGGCGGTCCGCACGGGAAAGCGCTCGATATTCGACCCGCGCACAAAAATACTGCTGGTCATTATGATAATTGCTGTAATGATGGGCGGCGGAGGAAAATTGGTGGTGTATATGCGCTGGGCGATGATATCCGTCCCGTTTCTGCTTCTGTTGTCGGAGCGAAAAATCCGCGGCGCGTTCATTTATGTGGGAGTATACACGGCGGCGTATGTCGGGCAGATACTGCTTATGCCCATTGCTTCGGGCGCGGTAAATTTCCTGCTGGTGGCGCTGGGGATAGCGGCTCGGTTCATGCCGGGCATCGCGATGGCTTCTTATATGGTCAGCACCACCACCGTCAGCGAGTTCATGGCTTCGATGGAGCGTATGCATCTTCCGCAGAAAATAACAATTCCCATGTCGGTGATGTTCCGTTTCTTTCCCACCGTCGGGGAGGAATACGGCAGCATCGGCGACGCGATGAGAATGCGCGGGATACGCTTCGGCGGGGGAAAGCCCTCGAAAATGCTTGAATACCGCCTTGTTCCGCTGATGATTTCCTGCGTGAAAATAGGCGACGAGCTTTCTGCGGCGGCGCTGACCCGCGGGCTTGGCGCCCCCGTGAAGCGCACGAACATCTGTAAAATAGGCTTCGGCGCGTGGGATATCGCCGCAATGCTGCTGTGTGTTGCTTCGCTTGCGGCAATGATAATCAGCAAATTTATCTGACAGGAAGAAAACATGATCGAGATACAGAATGTAAATTTCAGATACAGCGGCGGCCGCGACGAGGCAGGCCTGCGCAGCATAAACCTTTCCGTTCCGAAAGGAGAGGTGCTGCTGGTCTGCGGCGGCTCGGGCTGCGGAAAATCCACGCTGACGCGGCTTATCAACGGACTTATCCCGCATTTCTATGACGGCGAGCTTTCGGGAAGCGTGACGGTAAACGGCGTGAATATCGCCGAAGCCCCGCTGTATGATACCGCGAAGATAGTCGGCTCCGTGTTTCAAAATCCGCGGTCGCAGTTTTTCAATGTAGACACCACCAGCGAGCTTGCGTTTTCCTGCGAAAACATGGGAATGCCCGAGCAGGAGGTGCGCGCCCGCATGGAAAAGGCGGTGGAGGAACTGAACCTGCGCCCGCTGCTGGACAGGAGCATTTTCGAGCTTTCCGGCGGAGAAAAACAGCGCATCGCCTGCGGTTCGGTAAGCACCCTTTCCCCCGAGGTAATGGTGCTTGATGAACCCACGTCCAACCTTGATTTTGCAGGCATTGAGAGCCTGCGGAACATCATAAAGACATGGAAATCGCAGGGCCGCACGGTGATAATCGCCGAGCACCGCTTGCATTTTCTGAAAGGCGTCGCAGACCGTGTTGTTTTCATGGAATCGGGTGAGATAAGGGAGCAGTTCAGCGGCTCGGATTTCTTTTCGCAGCCTGCCGAGTTTTTCGGGGAGCGCGGGCTGCGCGTCCCGGATTTGTCGCTGGTTTTCGAGCGTGAATTTCCGTATTACAAACCGACGGGAACATTCTGGCTGAAAAATTTCAGCTACTCATACAAAAGCGGTACTTCGGCGCTCAATATCCCGAATGCGGAGCTCCCGCTCGGTTCAGTTATCGCCGTGGTCGGAAACAACGGCGCGGGAAAAACAACGTTCATGCGGTCGTTCTGCGGGCTTCTGAAAAAGGACAAAGGCACGCTTGAACTGCGCGGAAAATCCCTCGGCTCAGGAAAGCGCATCAAGTGCTGCTACCTTGTCATGCAGGATGTGAACCACCAGCTTTTTACCGAAAGCGTGCTGGACGAAGTCCTGCTTTCGATGGACAACGAGGACATCCCGACGGCGGAGGAGATACTACGAAGCCTTGACCTGCTTGAACTGAAAGAGCTTCATCCGATGTCGCTTTCGGGCGGGCAGAAGCAGCGCGTCGCGATAGCCTCTGCTCTGGCTTCGGGGCGGGAATTCATCGTGTTCGACGAACCCACCAGCGGACTTGACGCGGGTCATATGCAGCAGGCGGCGGAGTGTATCCTCACGCTGAAAAAGCAGGGCAGAAACGTGATGATAGTCACCCACGACCCCGAATTCATCGCGCGCTGCTGCGACTTTGCGGTGAGGATAGAGCGCGGCAGCATTTCGGAGCAGTATGCGCTCGACAGGAGCGGTCGGGAAAGGCTCAGAAAATTCTTCGGCGGAGGTGTGCAATGACAACGGTTGACGGCAGGCTGGGCAGCAACATTCGCAAGGTCTGCGAGGACGAAATGTGCGCGGTATATCAGCTCAAGGACGATACCGGCGAGGGACTTATGACGTTCTATCAGGTGTTTCCCGGCTGTATGCTGATATATAATGATTATCACATGGAACACTGTAATTCGCAGTATGTCCCGAATGTTGATATGTTTTGTATCGACCACTGCCGCGAGGGGCGCCTTGAATGGCAGTCCGGCGACAGATATTTCTACATTGAGGGCGGCGATATGCAGGCAAATTCCCGAAAGAATCACTGCGGGGAATTTATATTTCCGCTGAAGCACTACCACGGGCTGACCATCGGATTTGATATAGCCCAGGCGGAGAAGTCGCTGCCCCATGTTATGGAGGGATTTTCTGTAGACCTGCGGAAGCTGCGCGATAAATTCTGCATTAGCGACCATACGTTTGTAATGCGCGCGGGAAAGCAGATTGAACACGTCTTTTCGGAACTTTACGACCTTCCAGAAAAGGTGCGCCAGCCGTATTTCAAGATAAAGGTGCTGGAGCTTCTGCTGTTTCTGGACGCGCTTGAGATCCCCGCAGACTGCGGCGAGCGGCAGTATTTCTACAAGGCGCAGGTCGACAAGGTGCGGGACATCGTAACGCTGCTGACGTCCGACTTGGAGCGCTGGTACACCCTCGAGGAGATCTCCGAGAAATTCAACTTCCCGCTGACCTCGCTGAAAAAATGTTTTCAGGGAGTTTACGGCTGCACCATTGCGGCGTACATGAAAGAATACCGCATGAATGCCGCCGCAGGAATGCTGAAACGCACCGATGAACCGATTATCTCGATAGCTTCGCGGGTCGGGTACGACAATCCGGGGAAGTTTGCGGCGGCGTTCCGCTCCGTGCTTGGCGTCACCCCGAGCGAGTACCGCAGGCTCAACGGCTGAGGTGCGCCTGCCGCGCGAAAAAGCGCGGGCTTATTTTGGAAAATTTCCGTCGGCCCGCGCTTGATTCAGTATTCTATACCCCTGCGTGCGTTTATCCCTTTTTCGTAGGGGTGCTTAATGCATTTTATCTCGCTGATGTAATCCGCCGCATTTACGAATATTTCCGCGGGGTCGCGGCCTGTTATAACAAGCTCGGTGTCGCCGAATTTTTCCGTAAGGAATTTTTCGGCGGCATTTTTGTCGAGCAGACCGCATTTGTATGCCGCGTTGAATTCGTCGATGATCAGCATATCGATCTTTCCCGAGCGGGCGAGGGAATAACCCTTTTCAAGCAGAGCGTTGTGGCATTCGGTAATGCCTTTTTTGTCCTCGTCCGTCATGTTCCAGACGAAGCCGTAATTCCTGTCGCAGCGTTCAAGCGTTATGTTAGGAATGCCCCGCAGAACGGAAACCTCGGCGCTTTCCGAGCCTTTCAGAAGTTGGATTATATGCACCCGCATCCCCGCGCCCGCCGCCCTTATCGCAAGCCCTATTGCAGCGGTGGTCTTGCCCTTGCCGTCGCCGCAGTAAATGTGTAAAAGTCCCATTTTTCTCCTCAAGTTATATAACAGTTTTCATTGTCGCCTTAGCCCCTGATAACCTCCCGTATCGCCGCAAGAAGCAGCTCGTTTTCCTCGCGGAGCCTTACGGCGGTGCGGTACCAGCCGCTTTCCAGCCCGTCGTAATTTTCGCAGTTTCTTATTGCGATCCCGCGCTGTGTCAGCATTTCGTCAAGTGGAACGCCGCAGCGGAAAAGTATAAAATTCGCTTCGGACGGGATGACCTCAAACCCCAGCGAACGCAGTCCCGCGCTTAAAAATTCGCGCTCGCCGCTGATGATTTTCGCGGTTTCCTCAGCATATCCGTTCAGTTTCAGTGCAGCGATTCCCGCCGCCTGTGCGGGGGTGGAAACACTCCACGCTTGCCCTGCTTCGTCAACCCTTGCGGCGGTTTTCTCGCTTCCGAAAAGCGCGTAACCGAGCCGCATTCCCGCCATGGCGTACATTTTCGTAAACGCTTTCAGCACCGCGGTTTTTTCGTTTAATAGCGGCTTCGCGGAAAGTTCCGCGCCGTTCATAACAAAATCAAGAAAGCACTCGTCCACCACAAGAAATGTCCCTGTTTCGCGGCATTTTTCAGATATCCTGCGCATAAGCTCCCACGGTATCGTTATCCCCGTGGGATTATTTGGCGTGCAGAGGAAAAGAATATCCGTGTCCGCATTGATATCCCCGAGAATTTCCTCCGTCAGCGCAAAGCAGTTTTCGCGCTTGAGATAATGCTTCTTAACGGTGCAGCCATGCTCTTTCAGCGCCTTTTCGTACTCGCTGAAAGTCGGCGCGCAAAGCAGCGCGGTGCGCGGTTTCAATGCCGAAACAATACGGTAAATCAGATCCGCCGCGCCGTTTCCGCAGACGATTTTTTCGGCGGGGAAGCCCTCCTGCGATGATATCGCGGCGGTGAGTTCGCGGCAGTGCGGGTCGGGGTAGCTCTCACAGCGGGAAAGTGCTTCCGCCGCCGCAGAAACAATGCTTTCGTGAAGCCCCAGCGGATTAATGTTCGCGGAAAAATCATGCTCTGCATGGCGGGAATAAATGTCCCCACCGTGGCTGTATCTGTTCAAAAAATCACTCCCCATAACAC
>CAVIFG010000179.1:0-4992 GCA_963641955.1 Escherichia coli | reverse complement strand
AATCAAACCTGCAACTTTAGCGAAATTTACGAAAACAAAACGCGTTTTTTACAGAAAATAACACAAATCACCCCCAAATTTAATTTGTTACAAAATGGTTACAAAGCTTTTTTGTGAATATTGCACGAAAATCCGTTTTAACTTATGTTTGACATTTACGAAACAAAGCGGTATAATGACATCACCTTGACGAAAGGGCATGGTTAAGTGCGCCACTGCCGCAAAACGACACGCCGGCAAGAGCAAGCTTCCCGCCGCAGATAGATATAAGGCGGCCCCGTATCATGGCAAAGCTCTGTTGGGGACAGCGCGTTTGCCTGCGGAAATGTGGTTTTCCCCGAACCCCGTTTCCGACCAAAAAGAAATTATCGCCCGAGCATCTTCATAAGCTTACATAACGGGCAGTTTTCGAGGACACCCCCGAAAACAGGTAAGGACTTCAGGAGGCAATATGAAACCGCAGATAGTAAACGCCAAAATGAACCGTCTGATTGCAAAGGATCAGATAATCAAGCTGGCATTATTCCTTATGGCTCTGGCAGCCGTGGCGCTGATGACAGGTAACCTGTACTTCCGCGACCGTGTGTATATCACCGACAACGGCGTGACCAGAGAGATCATGACATCCGAAACGGACGTTTACGCCATTCTCCGCAGCGGAGATTACACCCTCGGCGCCAACGACCGCATAACCTACGTTCAGGGCGATGAATCCACCGCCTACATCACCATCCACCGCGCGTTCGACGTTACCGTAAACGCCGACGGCGAAACAAAGACAGTTGCCGTTATCGGCGGCACGGCGGCTCAGGTGCTCGAAAAAGCGGGCGTCGAGCTGGGGCAGTACGACGAGGTCGACTGTGATCTTTCCGCAGAGGTGAGCGAGGGTACGGAGATAACCGTTACCCGCATAAGCTACAAGCTCCGCGCGAACACATCCGAGATTCCTTTTGAAACCGAATACATCGACAACAGCAACCTTGCCATCGGCACCGAAAACATCGTGACCGAGGGCGTGAACGGTACCCGCACATATTTTGTCAAGGAAACATATGTTGACGGGAAGCTGACAAATCAGGAACTTACAGAAAACGTCGTGACGAACGAACCTGTTACACAGGTGATAGAGCGCGGCACAGCGCTGCGCACACCCTACGCAAAGATGGACGATCCCACCTCGCTCAAACTCGTTGACGGTATCCCCGAGAGCTACACAAGAGTGGTTTCGGGCAAATCCACCGCGTACACCGCAGGCTACGGCGCAAGGACAGCCAGCGGCCGCCTTGCCGAGATAGGCACCGTTGCGGTAAACCCCAACGTCATCCCCTACGGCAGCGAGCTTTACATCGTTGCGCATGACGGCAGCAAGGTCTACGGATACGCCATCGCGGCGGATACCGGTCTTGGCCTTATGGACGGCACCGTCGCCGTTGACCTTTACTTCGGAAATATGGCAGAGCATTATTACGACAGCTGCAATTGGGGCGCTGTTTATGTTGATATCTATGTCATCTCCGAGGGAAGCGGAAGATAATTTTGTAATATGGAATGCACCCGCCGTTTTTCGGCGGGTGTAATGTTTTTCGCGAAAGTCTAGCAGCAGCTATACCCTCCGCCCAAACCAACTGACATCCTATTTTTCGCCATTTCTTTGCACATTTTTCACAGTTACGAGGTCAAATTTTCGTTACGCAAAGTGTTGACGTATCCTGGATTAAATTATATAATTAATAGTGGGCAGCTTTGTAAGGCTGCCCGTCGATAAATACCGCTCTACATGAAAGGATACATACATGAATTGTTCCAAATGCGGCGCCGAGCTTCTTGACGGCGCAAAGTTCTGCGCTGTCTGCGGCGCACCCGCAAACCCCGCCGACAAAAAGCGCACCTGCTCCAAGTGCGGGCTGGAGCTTTCCCCCTCGGCGAAGTTCTGCCCCGTATGCGGCACGCCCGCTGCGGCAGCAAGCACCCCCGAGCCAACCTCCGAAAACCTCGTTGCCGCAATGCAGGCAGCCGCACAGGAGGCTCTCAGCAAGGAGGCAAGCACCGTCGGCGCTCCCGCTGCCGAGAATACCGTTTCTCTTGATAAAACACCCGCTGCGACCGCGGCTGCAAGCGCACCTGCCCCCGCAGACCCGTTTGCCATCCCCTCGAATATGATACCGCAGCCCACTAACAGCTTCGGTGCGAACCGCTATAACGGCACCGGCACCGCTCCGCAGCCTGCTCCCTTCGGCGACGGATTTTCCTCCGACGCTGCGGCGGCAGTGGTAACTCCCATAAAGAAAAAGAACAAGGCCGGCATAATCATCGCCGCCGCAGCCGCGCTGGTGGTAATCGCCGCAGCGGTTGTGTTCTTCGCTTTCAGAGGCCCTGTGATGAACCTCTTCATGGGCAACAGCGGCTACGCAGCCATGATAGAGGGCAACGGCATAAGCAGCACCGTAAAGGCCCTCGATAACCCCGCCCTTGCCGCAGGCGTAAATGCCGCCGCGGGTTCGGGAATACAGGCCGCCGCAAGCTACACCGCTTCCGACATCGAAAACAACTATAACGACGACCTCTTCGGGCAGACGGGTTCCGTGAACCTCGGCACCGTTGTTTCCGCCGTGAAGAACTATCTCTCGGACGGATTTAGCAGCGACGGCGTGACAGTCACAGCCTCCGCCAACGTTGACCTCACCGACACCGCAAAGTCGCTTATCTCCTCCGATGCCGAAACCATCGCCGAGATAGAAAAGGTGATCTCCGCCATAAACGACACCGAGCTTACCTATTCCATCAATGTGTCCGACACCGCCGCAGCATTTGGCTTAAAGGTAAAGGACAGCGCCCTCACCGCCGACGCCCGCGGTATCATCTTATCTGACGGCGAGGTATACATCCTCTTCCCGTTCAGCGGCGAAAAGGCTGTTAAATTCACCGTGGATCAGAACGGCACCACCGTTCAGGAAGTAACTCCCCTCTCCATCGACGAAAAGGAAATATCCCGTCTTATCGGCGAGATAACCGAGATCTACCTTGAATACTACAAATCCTCCGCGATAACCGTAGAAAACGGCGATATAACCGTATACGGCATGACCGCAAGCGGAAAGCTCATCACCGCCGAGCTTGACAGCGCCGCCCTTAAGGGAATTTTCACCGACATTGCAAACCACATCGCGAACGACGAGTACCTCTGCAACCAGATAAACGAATTCGCCCGCGCAAACAACCTTAACTTCACCGCGGATGATTTCAAGAAGTCCGTTATGGACTACTTCGACGATGTAACATTTGATGACGGCGACCGCCTTGTAATTAAGACCAGCGTTGACAACTCCAACAATGTACTCGCAAAATCCTACACCGCATACGACGGCACAGAGAGCGCGTTCCTCGCATATGTAAGCGGTAAGGACAAATCCGCCCTCGAGGTCGGCAAAAACGAAAAGGCTGTTGTCAGCGCCGACATGACCGGCACATCCGAGAACGGAACAATAAACATCAAGTATTCAGGCGACGGCTATCCCTATGCATTCAAAATTGACTACGAGGACGCTTCCACCGCGCAGTTCTGCGGCAGATCCACCCCCGTCGGCAAGTACACCCTTTCCTTTACTCCCCCCGCAGACTTCACACAGAGCGCCGACGCGGAGTACAGAGGACTTCTCGCCGCGATAGGCTCTTCCTCCCTTACCCTTGAAACCAATGTGGTAAACGAGTACTACAGCTTCAAAATGGGCTTTGAAGTTCCGCAGTACGGCTCCGTAACTGTCCGCACGTCGATAACCCCCAAGGGCGAAAGCGGCGCGCTGGATATCCCCACCGACGCACTTGACATCACTTCCCTTGTAAATTCCGATGGCAACTACACCGACAGCGATATTGAAAAGATCAACGAACTTGCCGATATCCTTTCCGGCGTAAGGGATAAGATCTCCCCCGCAGAAAGCTCCCCTATTGCCGCCGCGCTCTGCGACGGAATTGACAGCGTGGTCGAGGAATTAAAGAATGCTACCGAACCCAAGGTCGATTTTTCCAAGGTTTCTGAACTGCTGAGCGATATCTCCGATATGCAGTACCGCGCGCAGAGTGTGAAGTATCAGTACACCAACGTGATCGACAGCAGCCTTGACGACCGCGCAAGCGCCCTCTCCGATGATTATTCCGCGCTGTACGACGACATCTACGACGCCCTCTACGACAGCTCCTACGAATTGTCCGTGGATAAATACAACGAGTTCCTGAAGAGATCCTCCGAGCTCAAAGACAAGGCAGAAGCGCTCTTCAACGAGTACGAAGAAGCATCCATGAATGCTATTGAAAACGTTGATTACAGCGACCTCAGCTTCGACGACCTGTTCTTAGTCCTCATCGACCTCGAAAGCCGCTTCTATGACCTTACAAACAACTACGCTGATGTAATCGAAAACGACGACGCGCTCTTTGAGCTTTACACCACCGCGTCCGACGCGTATGACACAGTATATGACGACTATGTATCCATGAGCGATTCCATGGACAGCGGAAACCTCTCCGTGCCGAAGCTGAGAAAGCTCAGACGTTCCGCAGAGGATTTTGCAAAGGCGGTTGCAGCGCTTGAAGCCGCAGTGCTCAACTCCAGCCTCTGATAAACCGAACACATAAAAAAGCCCGCCGCGGAATTATCCGCAGCGGGTTTTTCGTGCCCTAGAAAATATCTCACACCTTCTGGCCGCAGTGCGCGCAGAAAACGGCATTTTCGTCTATCATCTTCCCACAGGCCTTGCAGTATTTCGCGCCCTCGACAAAGGTCCCGGGGAAATATCCCTCACCGTCGCCGTTGGGGTTGGATACCTTGTTCTGCCCCGGAAAAACCGCCTCCATCGACGATTCCGTTGCGTGAGCCTGCTGCGGCTGCGCAGGGCGCGGAGCCGCGTTATGTCTGGGATAGATCACAGACATTTCATCATTGTTGTTGAAATTGTTGTCCATAACAGCCTCCTTAAATATTGATATGCACATTAT
>CAVIFG010000178.1:0-4998 GCA_963641955.1 Escherichia coli | reverse complement strand
ATCCGGATCAATTTTCATAAAATCCTGATCCGTTGAAATACTGTAAGTTATTTCATCTCCAAAATTAATGGTATCGTACTTTTCGGAAAGAATTTTGTCAACCTCGTTCTGTGACATATCATAGTATATATTGGGGTTGTATGTGCTGTACTGTCGCTCTTCTGTTCCGCAGGAACACAAAAATAAAATCATGGTTATCGCTAGTAAAAATGCCGTGATTTTCTTCATCAAAAACAGCTCCTTTCTTTCCTTTATTATACAACATCAAATTGTTCGTGTCAATAGGAGGTTCTTCATGAAATTTACTGTTACAACGCAGAAACCCGTTTCAATCGAAATCGAAGCAAACGGGAAAACACACAACATCGAATTTTATCCGTCTGACCTCAACACACGTCAGGCGTTTTTTGAAATATATGAGGCACTCAAGGCGTACAAGCCCGCCGAGATCACGCCCACCGTTGACGAGAACGGCGTATCCAACCTCGAACTTGAACAGACCCGTGAACTTGTACGTTTTACAAATTTCTTTGCGGAGCGTTTCGACCGCGTGTTCGGGCACGGCACAGCGGATATCATCATGTGCGGCAGGTGCGATCCGACCGAACTTGTGAGATTTATCTGCGAAACGGCGCATTATTTCAAGGCGCAGTCCGAGCAGCTTATCCGCGAATACACCGCCCCCGAAAATAACGGGGTGATGGAATGAATATGGTGCTCGACAGGCTGCCGACATCAGTCCTTATCGACGGAGCGGCAGTGAATATCAATACGGATTTTCGCATTTGTCTGCGCATAATCCGGGCGTTTGACGACGAGCGCCTGACGGAGCATGAGAAGCTTACGGTGCTTGTATCGCTGCTTTATTCCGATGTCCCCGAAAACACAGCCCTTGCCATAAAGCAGGGGCTGAAATTTTTGAACAGGGGCAGCGAGCTTGACGAGGCGAACGCAAGGCAGCTCAGGGTTTACAGCTTTGAAAAGGATTCGGCGTACATTTATAGCGCCTTTAAAAGCACCTTTAACATTGATTTGAACACCGTGGAATATCTCCACTGGTGGACGTTCCGCAGTCTTTTTGCCGACCTCGGCAAGGACTGCTTTTTTAATACATTGGTAAGCCTGCGCAGTCGGAAAAACAGCGGAAAGCTTACCAACGAAGAAAAAGAATTCGTCGCAAGGAACAGCGAGCTGATTGACCTTGCTGAACGCAGGAAAAATTCTGCGGTGCAGGATTTTATCTCGAAGATAGGGAGGAAAAATTGATGCCACAGTACGACGGGTACGTTCGCATATCCACAGAGAACGACACATCGAGCGCAAAACGCTCCACTGAGGAGCTCGGCGATACCATACACGACGCCATGGACACGACCCCTGTCGATAAAATGACGTCCGCCATGGATAATCTCAACAGCTCCACAAACGGCGCCGATACATCGGGGCTGAACGATATGCGCGACGGCGTTGACAAAATCGGCGATTCGGCTATAAGCACAGGCGACCTTATCAAGGCTAACCTCATTTCCGACACCGTGATGTCCGGGCTTAAACAGATAGCGGGCGTGCTGAAAGATGCCGGAGTAGAATCTATACGGACTGCCATGAGCAATGAAACAGCCTTTGCAAAGGCCTCCACCCTGCTCAAGGGCGACGACCTCGAAAAGTATTTTGAGGGTCTTATAGACATATCCAACCGCACGGGCGTTGCTTTTGCAGATCTTGCAGAATCAATGTATTCGGCGCTGTCGGCGGGCGTTCCGCAGGACAATGTGCTCTCATTTGTAGAGGACACGGTCAATCTCTCGAAGGGTGGATTTACTCAGACCGCGACTGCAATCGACATCGTAACCACAGCGCTGAACGCCTATCAGATGGAAATGACCGAAGCCACTCATGTACAGGATGTGCTCATCACAACGCAGAATCTTGGTAAAACAACGGTTGACGAGCTCGCTTCAAACATGGGCAAGCTTATTCCGACCGCGAACAGCGTGAATGTAGCTTTTGATCAGCTTGGCGCAATGTATGCGACCGTTACTGCCAACGGCGTCGCAACCGCTGAAACGACCACATATCTGAACTCGATGATAAATGAGCTCGGCGCATCGGGCTCCACCGCCGAAAAGGCAATGATGGAAGCCACAAAGGGTACGGATATGGCGGGAAAGAAATTTTCCGAAATATCCGCTATGGGATATGACGTGACCGATGTTCTTTCTCTGATGGATGATTACGCACAGTCGACAGGCAAATCCCTTTCGGATATGTTTTCGAGCTCCGAGGGCGCAAAGGCAGCGTCGATTCTGCTTTCCAATATGGAAAGCTACAAGGAAAATATCGTCGCGATGGAGCAGTCAGCGGGAGCGGCTTCCACCGCCGCCGAAACGATGATGAACACCACCACCGAAAAGGTGCAGGTCGCAAAAAATCAAATTGACAACCTTGTTAATACCATTGCCGAATCTTTGCTTCCTGTCATTGGCGAAACGGCACAGGAGATATCCGACGCTGCAAGCGCTGGAGATCTCAAGGAAACCGCCGAGCAGATAGGAGATTTTGCGGCGGGAACATTGTCATTTCTGTTGAAGAACATAAAGCTCATAGGGTCGGCTGTCGCGGGCGTAACGACGGGAGTTGTGGCGTTTAAGGCAGCAAGCAAGATAACAGATATCGTTGTGACGTGGCAGAAAGCGGCGCTGCAGGTAACCCTCCTCGGCAATGCGGAAGGAACGGCTGCAATCAAAGCAGCGGCGCTTAATGGTACACTCACCACGCAGGAGATAATTTACGGCGTTCTGAGCGGCAAGCTTGACGTCGCCACCGCGAAAACTGCGCTCCTGAACACTACGATGCTTGCTAATCCCGCAGGAGCTATTGCGGCGGTCGTGGGCTTGCTTGCGACAGCTTTAGCGGGATATGCACTGTGCGCAGGCGATTCGGCAAGCGAATCCTCAAAACTTGCAGATAAAATCAATGATTTAAAGGAGAGCTTTGACAGTGCAAAAGAAAGCGCAGAAAAAAGCGTAGTACAGGGCGAAGCAGAAATGTCCATTCTCAAAAGCAAAGCAGCTCGATATGACGAATTAAGGTCTGCTGTTGAATTAACATCTGCCGAAGAAGCAGAGCTGAAAGGAATAGCTTCTGAATTGCAGGATATACTTGGCGGTAACGTTTCAATCATCAATTCCCTCACCGGAGAGTATAATGACCTTTCGACAGCCGTCGATGCCTATGTTCAAAAGCAAATGTCAGCAATTAAGTTGAATGCATATGAGAATATGGCAACGGAGGCGTACAAAACCATATATGATGCTCAAGAAATTGTTGATGAGATTGAAAAGCAATACAGCATTGATGAACTCAATAATCCGTATTTGAGAATCCGTGGATATTATAGCGATCCTAGCTATGATTTAGACAAGGGTGTAGCTTTTTTGCAAGCGGTTGAAAATTGGAATACCGCAAAAAGAACCATCGAAGAAGCACAAGAAAAAATCAATGAATATGAAAAGCTATATTCGGAGAGTTTTGCTGATACGGACAAAAAGGTTACTTTTGTCCTCGGCTCCAAATACATCGCCGCCGAGGAGGCGAAAAAGGGGCAGAAGGGACAGAAAGAAAGCGCCGAAGAACTTGCCGAACTGTACAAGCAGCAGCGCGCCGACGCAAAATACAGCTACGACATGGGCGTTATTGACGCGCAGGATTATTACGCCAAACTCGCAGTAATGCGGGATGAGTACCTCGAGGTCAATTCCGACGAGTGGCGGTCAGTAAATGTTGAAATCAAGAAATACACCGACGAGCTTACAGCATCGCAGAAAAAAGCCTACGACGAAGCCGTAAAGGCGCAGGAGCAGGCGGCAAAGGATGCGGCGCAGGCGCGGATAACCGCCTACAACGATGAAAAGGCGCTCCTGCAATTCCGGCAGAAAACCGGAAAAATTTCCGAGAAAAAGTATTACGAGGAGCTCACAAAGATCCGCGATAAGTACCTCGACAAAAACACCAAGGAATGGCGCAGCGCCTACCTTGAAACCTATCAGTACAATCAGCAGATAATACAGGCAAACAAGGACGCTCTTACCGAGCTTCTCAGCGATACGACCGACAGCACGCTTTCGGCGTTGCAGAACATCACCTCCGCCCGCGACAGCCTTACCGCAAAGCTCATCGATTTCAACAAAACTTTCGAGAAGATAACCGAAACCATTCCCGAAACCATTGCGGTCAAGGGAGATTTTACGGTCACTACCTCGGAACATGAGGTCGAAACCTACAAGATGGGCGCTTCGAGCATCGAGGATAACATAAAGATCCTTGAGGAATACGGCAATATGCTGGACGCACTCAAGGCGCGCGGCGCTGACGATGATACCCTCAATTCGATTCTTGACATGGACATTGAAGAGGGCATGGAGTTCGGCGGCAAGCTCCTCAAAATGTCTGAAAAGGAATGGGGCGATTATTTCAGTAGCATGGAAAAGCTGCGCTCCACAGCCGAGGATATTTCCGCGCGGTATTATCAGAGCGAGGTCGACAGCCTGCGGGACAATTTCATCGACAAGCTCCGCGAAGAGCTGTTCGGGCTGGATTCGGATATGATGAGCATAGGCGCTGACGCGGCGCTTAGCTTCGTGCAGGGCTGGAACGACGCTCTCGGAAGCAAGGATCTTTCCGTCGGGGATATGCTGTACTCGCTCGTCGGCGGTACATCAATGACGGCGCCGAAGATGGCACAGCTGCTGTCAGGCTTCGGCATGAGCATGGGTTCCGCCGACGAAAAGCAACGCGGCTCCGACGGAAAAACAGTTATACCTATTTATATAGGGACAACAAAGCTCACCGATATTTTTATCGAGGGCGTAAACAGCAAGAACATCAAGGTCGGAAAAAACGTACTTAACACATAAAGGAGGATCAATATGCTTTGGTGGAACGGAGAGCCGCTGCCTATTCCCGCAGCGCCGTTACAGTATTCGTACAGAGATATCG
>CAVIFG010000177.1:0-5006 GCA_963641955.1 Escherichia coli | reverse complement strand
GTATAACACAAATATGCCCAAATGTTAAGAGTTTTTTTAAAAAATATGCCCTTTGCGGCTTAAAAAAGGATGAATATGTAATCCGCCGCGGAACGAACCGCTTGAAAAAACGGGCGCGGGGGTGTATAATGGAATAAAAAAGAATGGAGAACGCAATGTTTGATACGATATTATTCGACCTTGACGGCACGCTGACGGATTCCTACCCGGGGATAACAAACAGCGTGAAATACGCGCTGAACAAGCTGGGGTACGAGATCCCGTCGGACGAGCGGCTGCGGGAATTCATCGGGCCGCCGCTTTTCGACGAGTTTTCCCGTATGGGGATGGACAAGGAAACCGCGGAGGCGGCGGTGCGCGCCTACCGCGAATATTACCCCGAAAAGGGCGTGTTCGAGTGCACACTTATAAACGGCGCGGAGGAGCTTCTTGCGGAACTGAAACGGCGGGGAAAGTATATCGCGCTCGCAACGTCAAAACCGCAGGTTTTCGCGAAGATGATACTCGAGCACTTCGGGATAGATAAATATTTCGACTTTATCGGCGGGGCTTCGATGGACGATAAGATAAGCACAAAAGAACAGGTGCTGCGGTATGTGTTGGAAAAAACAAGCGCCGACCCCGCACAATGCGTGCTGGTCGGCGACAGGTTTTATGATATCGTTGGCGCCCACAAGGCGGGGATGAAGTGCATTGCCGTGCTGGTTGGATACGGCTCCCGCGGGGAATTTGAGGAGCATAATGCGGATATTATCTGCGAAACGCTGGGGGATGTGCTGAAGTTTGTCTGATCATTTATCTATCAGATAAAACGCCGTTACGGAGCGCATTCCGCCGCTTATGCGGTCGTTTCCTTTCAGGGTCACTCCGTCGAGGCTCATAAGTTCGCCGAGCTTTACCTCCGCCAGCGGGCAGGCGAACACCGTTATGCCGCCGCATACGAGCTGAATTTCGTTTCCGATGATGTTTATTGCGCCCTGTCCGCCAAGGCGGATCTCCTTATATGTTTCGGGGTCACGAGCTGCGACATATCGCAGCTCTTTTTTGTTGAGCGTCTTTATTCTGGAGAGCGGCATGGTGTCCTTGGGCGGTTTTTTTGAGAAGAGTGACATGGTGTACTCCTTTTATCAATCCTCGCCGAGTTTCAGCGCCTTGTTGATGTTTATTCTGCGGATAATTCCCCCGAGGACAGCGAAGCCGCCGAGAAGCATTATCGCGATGATAACATACATCTTGATGTAATCGCCGCTGTAGCCCTGCACAATGAACGGGGGAACCTGATCCGCCGCGTTGTACATGGTGCGGAACATCGGCACGAACAGGTCGCTGGCGATGCCGCCGACCACAAATCCCGCCGCAATGGACGCAACGCTGACGAGAAGCTGCTCATAACCGAGGGTGGCGATTATCTCCTTGAACGATACGCCCATTGCGCGCAGGACGCCGAATTGCAGCGTTCGCGAGCGGATGGAGATTATCCAGTAAATAAGGAAGCCTATGACCGTCATTACCATGATAACAACGAAGCCGAGGGTCAGTGCGCCGTTCATGCCCTGTAACTCGGGGTCGGTCTTTTCCTCGATAAGAAGCTGGGAGGAGTCGGTGATGTTCTGTATCTTGATGTTCTTTTCGGTGATGTCGTTGTAGAGCTGCTCGCTGGAGGCGCCGTCGGCAAGCTTCAGCCATATCTGATACGGCTGGGTGTCGATGAGCTTTCGGATGTAGTTGTAGTTTGCAACGAGGAAGTCCTTGGTTTCGGTTTCGCCGGTGCGTTCATTCAAAACTACGGTTTCCGTCGGGTCGAGGGAGGGCCAGTAGTCCACAAAGGCGATAACAGTAAGGTCTATGCTGTCGTTTCCGCCCCATCTTACGGTCACGGTGTCGCCGAGCTGAACGCCCTTTTCCTCAAGGGAGCGGCTGGCGAGCACGCCGGATTTGCAGTCCACAAGGGCGGAGCAGTAGTTCCACCAGTGGATGGGCAGGAGGTCGTTTCTGAACCATGCGGTCTGGGAGAACTTGCCCGGCTCTATCGCCATAAGGCTTGCTTCGGCTTTCTGCCGCGTGCCGCCGATGGCGAGGTTTACATCCTGCTTGAGCACTTTTGTGGCGGTTTTTACGCCGGCGAGGTTTTCAAACTGGGAGAAATCAAGCTCGGCATAGCCGGAATCATCATCGTTGGATTCCATGCGCCAAAATGCGTCGATGACTACGTCCGTGCCGGTGGAGTAATATATTCTGTCGGATTTGCTGTCGTTGATGGCGCGGGCGGTGTTGGCGGAGAAAATTCCAAGTCCGAACGTAAGAACAAGGAACAGCATGAGGAAGCGCTCCCTGCCGCCCTGCGAGCGGGCAACGGAGGTTATCGCGACATACTGCGGAACTGTCCAGAAGCGCTTTCCGATGAAATAAATGAGTTTGAGAAGATAGGGATAGAGCCTTATAAACAGCAGACCCGCGCCCATGATGAACATGGAGGAGAACACGAAGTACAGCGGGTTTATCGTTCCATCGGATACATAGCTCTTGTCCTCGAAAAGCTTGTCTATAGCATTTGCGGCGTAGAAATACCACGCGAGGGAGCCGCCTATCAGCAGGATATCAATGCAGAGCTTTTCCCAGAGGGACATTTTTACGACCTTTGCCTTGCTCTGCTTGTACTTTACAATTGTAAGCTTGGAAGCGGGGATTATAGGGAGCATGGTGGTAACGAAGAATATCACCACGGCGATCAGTGCGTACAGCACCGCGTCGAAGGACAGCTTCGCGGCAAGCCCCGTGCGGTTGACGAACTCAAGGAAGCCGTTGGATACGCCGAGGAAGTTGCACAGCACAAGGCCGATAAACGGCGCAACTATCAGCGTTACAAGTCCCAGCACGCCCGTTTCCATGGCGTAGATGGCGAATATCTGCTTTGAGGACGCGCCGCGGCTCTTGAAAACGGCTATCTCGTTCTTTTCCTGTTCAACATTGAGCTGGGACACCATGAATAGATAGAACGCAAGCATTACGATGGTGGGTATCTGAAGTATCCACAGCATCTGCTTTAAATTGTCCGCGCGAACGGCGTATTCGGTGAGGATGTCGTAGACGCCCATCTTGAATGTGAAGCCGTTGGCAGGGTATATTTCCTGATCCTCGGCGATGCTTTTTGTAACGGAGTCGAGGTTGTTGAGGTCGAGATTCTGATAATCGAAGGAATAGCGGCAGTCAACTTCCGAAAGCATGGTGACGCCTGTGTCGATATAGTCGTTGAGGAAAAGGTCGTAGTCCATGAAAACCGCGTTTATGTACTCGTCCATGGTTTCCGACCAGTAGGAGTCGTTTTCGCTCGACTGCTCGAATATTCCCACAACGGTTATGGAGAGCGGCTCGGTTTTGCTGTAGAAGCTGTTCTGAACGGAATAGGTGCCGCCACAAACAACGTCGAGGGTCTTTGCCGCTTCGGCGTTGCATATGACCTCGAAGCTGCCGTCTGCGGCGCGCCCGGGGGAGAACATCCTGCCCTCGGTTATTGTAACGTGATCGGCAAGATTGGTCATGGCGAGGAATTTGGTGCGGACGTTCTTTCCGCCGCCGAGGATATACTGAAATTCATCGCGGACGATCATCTTGTTATCGCGGAAAGGCATTTTCAGCCCCGCGGTGCGCTCGGCGGTGAGGGCGGTCATGGTGGAAACCGCGTTCATGCGCTCGTCATAGGAAGCGCGCATCTGCAGGCTTTTTGAAACGGCATATTCGCCGGGATAGGAACCCGTATCCTGCTGATACTGCTGCATATCCTTGATAAGTATGCGCTGGAGGGAGGAGTCCATGTAGATAGGCACGGTGCTCATCATGCCCGCAGCCATGAGGAATCCTATAAAAAGGCACAATATCATCCATCTGGTATTGCGCATCTTCCTGAAAAGAAGTGTAAACAATGCAATACCTCCGTTATCTTACGACTACCTTGTCGCCTGCGTTGAGTCCCGATACGATCTCTATTTCGGTGGCGTTCTGAATGCCTGTTACAACGTCGACTTCCTTTTTGTTCTCGTTTTCGTCGAGGATGGTGACGTAGGTGCGGTCGCCGTCGGTCTTTACTAGGTTCTTGGATATCACGACGACATTTTCATGCACGGCGGAAACCGCGGAGATGGTCGCTACCGTTCCGATGGTGAGGAAGCTGGGCAGGCCGTCGGTGAACTCGCAGAAAATGCTTTCGGTATCCGAAGCAAGGGAGGGGTAATCGTCATACAGCCCCTCGATCACATCCGTGGGGGTCTTGGATACATATCCGCCGAAATCCTCCCCGCCGACAGTGATAGTTACCTCGGCGTTGAGCGGGAACGCTTTAAGGCTGTTTGAGGTGTACTTTACAAAGAGGTTGTCGGGGTCGACTATCTTTACGATGGTTTTGTATGCGGTGACGGTGGCGCCTGGTTTAAGGCTCTCCGTGAAGCATACCTGACCGGACATCCCTGCATAAAGGCGGGAATTGGAGAGCTGGCGCTCGTATTCCTTTAGGGTATTCTGCTCCATTTCGTAATCCAGCATGGCGGACTGGCTTGAATTTGCGGTGAGGGCGGCTTTCTGCACGATAAGGCGCTGCTGCTCGGTAAGGTACTCGAGGTTGCCCGTGTCAAGCTCCGCGAGGAGCTCGCCCTCTTCCACGAACTGACCAGGGGTGACGTATATTTTCTTGATGGAGCCGCCGCTTTCGGGGAAGGAAGCTTCGTACTCGCTCTTGGAGGTGACGTGGCCCGAGGCGGTGATTTTATCTTCTATGGTCTTTATCCGCGCGGTGTAGGTGGAATATGCAACGTCTTCTATCGCCACGGTCGGCGGCTCGAGGAGCTCCTCCTCTGCGGGGAAGAAGTAGCAGCCTGTCATAGACAGTATCAGCGCGGCGGATATTGCCGCTTTTGCAAGCTTGAATTTCATTTGGTTACCTCTGTTTATTTATGTAGGCGGGCACATTCCCGCATATTACATAATACCACTAAACCGCGCGGATTTCTATAGAA
>CAVIFG010000176.1:0-5031 GCA_963641955.1 Escherichia coli | reverse complement strand
GGGGTATGCCGCCGCTAACCCCTCGGTGCGGGCGTAAATTCCGTATGCCGCCCCGAGAAACAGAAACCCCGCCAGTATGGGCAGGGTCAGGGGAAACGCCGCCTTGAAGGCGGTTTTTATTTTTGTCTTTTCCGTCATTGTCTTGCCTTTTTCTTTTGTCTGTTTGTTCTTTTATGTTTATTTGTTTTCGCCGCCCTGCCGGATGCTTTCGGCGATGGCGGAGAGCTTTTTCAGCCGATGATTCAAGCCGCTGCGGCTTATGGGCTTTTCAAACAGCCTGCTCAGCTCGCTGAGGGAGCTTTCGGGGTTGTTAAGCCGAAGCAGCGCGGTTTCCCGCAGGTCGGGGGAAAGCTTGTCCGCGCCCATGGTGGTTATGATAAGCTGTATGTCCCCGCAGACCTTGCTTGACGCGGCAACGGTCTTGTCGAGATTTGCGCTGTCGCAGTTTACGGTGCGGTTCGTGCGGTTGCGGATGTCCTTTTCTATCTTTATCTGCATTATCTCCAGCGAACGCAGCGGGGCGCCGATATAGGTGAGAAAATCCTCGATAAGCTCGCTTTCCTTTGCATATATCACCGAGCTGCCGCGCCGCCGCGTCATCTTGAACGGCATTCCGTGCTCGCAGATAAAGCCGTAAAGCTGCTCCGCGCGGGAATTGTCGGGCATGACTATCTCCAGATGATATTCCTTGTTCGGGTCGGTGACGGAGCCGCAGGACACGAACACTCCCCGCAGGAATGCGCCGCTCTCCTCGTCGTTTCCCGACACCACCGCGGGGTCTATCTCCGAAAGATTTCCGAAGCGCTCCGAAACCTGCTCCGCGCCGCTCTTTATCGAAAACGTGTACAGCGAGCCGCCGTTTCTCACCAGCCGCGTGGTTTCGTGCTTTGCGGCGGGAAATATCTCCTCCGAAAGCGTGCGCGCCGCCGCGACGAGGTCTGCGTTTTCAGTCTGGACGACCGCGCGGCCCTCCGCCGTCCGCCCCGAGAAAAACATCCCGTAGAGCATGGCAGCCATCTCTCCGCCGCCCATGTTTTTAACGTCGCAAAGCTCCTTTTTTATCTCCGATGAAAATGACATGGCATTACACCGCCTTTCCGCCGTGCGGTCAGTTTTTGTCGATATCCCTGTGCAGCGTTCTCACCTTGCATTCCTTTTCGGCGAGATACTTCGCGGTGCGCTCCGCAAAGGTGATGCTGCGGTGCTTTCCGCCGGTGCAGCCGAAAGCTATCACAAGCCTGCTCTTCCCCTCGTGGACGTAGCACGGTATCAGGAAATCAATGAGGTCGCGCAGCTTTGTTTCCAGCGTCTGCGACTGCTCGAACTTCATTACATAATCGCGCACTTCCTTGTCAAGGCCTGTTTTGTTTTTAAGCTCGGGTATGTAAAACGGATTGGGCAGGCAGCGTACGTCGAAAACAAGGTCGGCCTCGCCGGGCACGCCGTATTTGAAGCCAAAACTCATGCAGCTTACTATCATGCGGTCGGAGGGCTTGTCCAGAAACAGCCCCGCAATCTGCTCCTTTAACTGCCCCGCGCTCAGCAGGGAGCTGTCCACGATATAATCCGCGTTTTCGCGTATCTCGCTCAGCAGTTCGGTTTCCGCGTCTATCGCCTTGGAAAGGTCGCCGCCGGATATTTCGTCGAGAGGGTGCTTGCGGCGGGTTTCCTTATAGCGCTTCATCAGCGTTTCCTTGTTCGCTTCGAGGTACAGCACCTTTACGTCTATCCCCGCGATATGCAGCTTCACGATGCATTCGCTGAGCTTAAAAAACATCGCGCCGCCGCGTATGTCGGTAACTATCGCGACCTTGGATATCTCGCTGTTTTCGTTGCACATCGCCGCAAAGTTCGGGATAAGCTGCGGCGGCATATTGTCGATACAGAAAAATCCGATATCCTCCAGCACCTTTATGGCGGAGGACTTTCCCGAGCCCGACATTCCCGTTACTATCACAAATTCCATCTTATTCGGTTTCTCCTGTCTGCCCCGCGCTTTCGGGAACTATAAGCATTTCGCACTCCAGCGCAACGCCTTTCTGCTCCAGCACAGTCTTTTTGATATGCCCAACAAGGGTCATAACGTCGGCGAATGTCGCGCCGCCCTTGTTGATAACGAACCCGCTGTGCTTCTCGCTCACCTGTGCGCCGCCGACGGTGCAGCCTTTCAGCCCGCACTCCTCTATCAGCGCCGCGGCGAAGTATCCCTCGGGGCGCTTGAATGTGCTTCCGCAGGAGGGATACTCCAGCGGCTGCTTGCTGCGGCGCTTTTCCATAAGCTCATCCATGCGGGCCTTGATATCTTCCTTATTCCCCGCGCGGAGCTTCATCTTCACCGAAAGGATGACATATCCGCACTCGGAGAAAATGCTCCCGCGGTAGCGCAGCTTCATGTCCTCGGCGGGCATTTCTATGATGTTCCCGTCGGAAGTAAGGCAGCGTGCGGATACTACGATATCCTTCATTTCCCCGCCGTAGGCTCCCGCATTCATATACAGCGCGCCGCCGACGGAGCCGGGGATTCCGTAGGCAAATTCCATGCCGCAAAGGCTGTTTTCAAGCGCGGCGCGGCAGACCATCGAAAGGCTCTCCCCCGCGCCCGCGGTGACAGTATCCCCCTCGACGGATATCCCGCCCAAGCCCTTTGCGATGTGGATAATGCAGCCGCGGAAGCCGTCATCGCCGAAAAGGACATTGCTGCCCCTGCCGAGGATAAAATACGGCACGCCGCTCTGCCTGCAGGCGGTGATGATATCCGAAAGCGCCGCCTCGCAGGACGGCTCGCATATGATATCGCACCTGCCGCCTATTTTCATGGAAGTGTACGGGGCTATCGCTCCCCCGCGCTCAAACGGCGAGCCGCTGCTGCTGCAGGCTCTTTCTATCGCGGAATAATCCAAAGCATTTTCCTCCGTTATCGTAATGGTACAGCCTTATCGACAAACGGGGGACGAAAAATTCCGTCCCCTTAATATCATATGAAACGTTATGTCAGTCAGCAATAGTATATAAGTATGCCGCGCCGATTATTCCCGCGTCGTTTCCGAGCTTCGCGATGTCGAGCTTGGTGCTTCTTTCGGGGTCGATGCAGTAGCTGTCGCGGGCAAGTATCTTCTCCAGCGGCTTGGTGAGGTTTTCGCCCTCCTTGCAGATGCCGCCGCCGATAAGCAGCACCTCGGGCTGGAATGTGTTTACGATGTTCGTAAGTCCGCAGCCGAGATATTCTATGTACATATCAACAACGTCGGAAGCGGCGGCGTCGCCTGCTCTCCAGCCGTCGAATGCGGTCTTGCCGTCAACTCCGTCGAGGGAGCCGGCTATCTGCCACATCTTGCTGTCGGGGTGAGCTTCCATGCCCTCCCTGGTCATGTTGATAAGCGCCGTTGCGGAGGAATACGCCTCGAAGCAGCCCTTTCTGCCGCAGCCGCACTGTCTGCCGCCGAAGTGGATAACGGTGTGACCCAGCTCCGCGCCGCAGAAATTGAAGCCAGTGTATATCTTTCCGTCGATGATTATTCCGCCGCCCACGCCTGTGCCGAGGGTAACGACGACAACATCCTTGTAGCCCTTGCCCGCCCCCGCAAGCACCTCGCCGAATGCCGCCGCATTGGCGTCATTTTCAACATAAACTTCCTTGCCGAGCTTCTCCTTGATGATGGAGCGGAGGTCGGTGTTCTTAAATCCAAGGTTGCAGGAATACAGCACCACGCCGCTGTTTCTGTTGGCTGTGCCGGGGGTGCCTATGCCGATGGAATTGACCTCGCCGATAGTTACCTTTGCCTGATTGAGCACTTCCCATACGGTTTCAACTATCGAGCCGCAGATCTCCTCAGCGGGACGGGGCAGGTTGGTCTTTGTCGTTGCCTTTGCGACGATGTTGTAGTTTTCATCCACAAGGCCTACCTTGATGTTGGTTCCGCCAAGGTCTATTCCTATATTATACATTGTTATGTCTGTTCCTTTCGTTTATCAGATGTTGAGGTCGGACATTATCTCCTGGCTGTCCGAATCAATGCCGAGCTGTGCGAGCAGATCCTTTGCCGCGTTGTATCCCATCTTCTTCTGACGGTTGTTCATCGCAGCTACCTCAAGGATGACCGCAAGGTTGCGTCCCGGCTTTACGGGGATGTTGAGCAGCGGCACCTTTACGCCGAGGATGGTCATATAATGCGTATCCACGCCCATGCGGTCGTAGGTCTTTTCGGGATTCCACAGTTCCATCTCAACAACAAGGTCTATCTTCTCGGACATCTTTACCGCGCCGATACCGAACAGCTGGCGCGCGTTTACAATGCCTATGCCGCGGAGCTCGAGAAAATGCCTGATGTTGTCGGGGGAGCTTCCCACGAGGGTGATGTTGCTTGCCTTTTTGATCTCGACGGCGTCGTCCGCGATAAGACGGTGGCCGCGCTTAACAAGTTCGATGGCGGTTTCGCTCTTGCCGACGCCGCTCTCGCCGAGGATAAGAACGCCCTCGCCGTAGATTTCGATAAGTACGCCGTGGCGGGTGATTCTGGGCGCAAGCTGAAGATTAAGGAACGCAACGAGCTTGGATATAAGCACGGACGTGCTCTCCTCGCTCCTTAAGATCGGGATGCCGTACTTCGGCGCAAGCTCCAGCATTTCGGGGAAAACATCGAGGTTTCTGGAAATGATGAGCGCGGGGAAACGGTAGCTGAGCAGATCCTCAATGCGCTTTCTGCGCAGTTCTGCGTCCAGTCCCGAAAGATAGGCATACTCCATCTTTCCGAGCACCTGAATGCGCTTGTTGTCAAAATATTCGTAAAATCCCGCGAACTGAAGTCCGGGACGGTTGGTATCGTTGTTTGTGATGAGAATGTTCCCGCCGTTTTCGGGCATATAGAGTATCTCCAAATGGAACTCGTCAAGTATTTTCTGAAGTGGGAACGAAAACTCTCTGTTTATTTCTTCAAGGGGCATAATATCGTCCTTTCCGTTGCGGGGTGTCCCGCTTTTTCCTTTGGGGCAGAAACTGCGCCGTTAATATTATTATACAGCATACGCTTCAAT
>CAVIFG010000175.1:0-5043 GCA_963641955.1 Escherichia coli | reverse complement strand
GGCAACGCCCGCGATTTCGCTGCGCGAAACCATGAAAAACGACGCGCGGGGCGCCTTGGTTAGGCTAAAGGGCATTTTTGCGGGTGTTTGTTGCGGCTTTATTTTAATAGTAGTTGCTTATTTGATGTATATTGCTTTTTCGTAATCGTTCGTGGCAGTCTAACCGAGTTGGAGCGGATTTTTCCGGTATGATAACCACGAAACCAATAGGCTTCACTCTTGACAAATTCCCGCAATATGGTACAATATAAACATAACAAAATGCGAGGTGCACGATGAACAACATAAATATTTTTCTCGAACATATATACGAAGCCTGCGCCCAGCGCGGGATAGGGCTTGAACAAATGCTGACAGAAGCACATGAAATGGGTTATACCGGGCTTGAATGCGACCTGTGGCGGCTTTCCGACAAGAATATAAAGGCAGTATTTGACCGCTGCGGAATGCGGGTCGCTTCCGTTTATTCGCGCTTTGATTTCGTGCACGACAGCGCCGAAGCTTCCCTTGAAAAAATAACATCCTGCCTTGAAACAGCGGCATATTTCGGCGCCGACAAGGTGCTTGCAATTCCGGGCTTTGTTAATGATGGGGAGAACCGCAGCGAGGTCTGCGGGCGTATCTGCGAGGGGCTTTCTGTTATGTGTAAGCGCGCCCGCGATCTCGGCATAACCGTCACTCTTGAGGATTTCGATGATATTTCCGTGCCGTATTCCACCGCGGCAGGGCTGGAATATTTCATGCGGAATGTCGACGGACTGAAATACACCTTTGACACGGGAAACTTCGCGTATTCGCTTGAGAGCGCCGAAAAGGCATACGATTTCCTGCGCCCATGGATAATTCATGCGCACCTTAAAGACCGCTCCCGCGACGCCGCAAGAGCGTCCCAAGACGGCGGCAATGCCAAGGCTGACCTCGGCGGCGGAATGATGTACCCATGCGAAACAGGCGGCGGCTATATCGGCGTGGAAGCGCTCGTAAAGCGTATGCTGCATGACGGCTACACTGGTGATTTTTCCGTGGAGCATTTCGGCGCAGTGGATCAGACGGCATACATGAAGTCGTCTATTGATAACATAAAAAGGTGGATAAAGGAGGCGCAGTTATGATAAATGTGCTTATCTGGAACGAATATCTGCATGAAAAGCGCCAACCGCCCGTGGCGGAGATATACCCCGACGGAATGCACGCCGCGATAGGCGAGTACCTCGCGGGGGATAAGGAGATAAATGTGCGCCTTGCCTGCCTTGATGACCCCGAGCAGGGGCTGAGCGAGGATGCCCTTGCGAAAACGGACGTGCTTATTTGGTGGGGACACATGGCGCACGACAAGGTGACGGATGAGAATGTCGAGCGGGTACGCCGCCGCGTGAACGCGGGTATGGGGCTTGTCGCGCTGCATTCCGCGCACCACAGCAAAATTTTTCGCGCGCTTATGGGAACAAGCTGTAATCTGAAATGGCGCCACGGCGACCGCGAGCGCATATGGACGGTGATACCGTCCCACCCCATCGCGCAGGGGATACCCGAGTATTTCGAGCTGGAAAAGGAAGAGATGTACGGCGAGCCGTTTGACATTTCGACCCCCGATGAAGTGGTATTCATGGGGTGGTTTGCAGGCGGCGAGGTTTTCCGAAGCGGCGTTACCTATCGCCGCGGCGCGGGGAAGATCTTCTATTTCCAGCCCGGACATGAGGAGTACCCGACGTTCAGAAACGAAAATGTGTTGAGAATAATCAAGAACGCGGTGCATTGGGCGGCGCCTGCGGAAAACTCCGCACAGATAGAATGCACAAATCCCGCACCGCTGGAATGAGGATAATTTCATGGAAAAATATAGAATGGAATGTACGAAGCCGCAAAGGCGGTTTTAAACCCGCGCGAAATATCCGAAATGATGGAAGCGGGTGGAGTTGCCGCCGCGATAGAAGCAGGCTCGGGCAAAATCTACGTCGGGGTTTGCGTGGACGGCGCCTGCACGCTCGGTGTCTGCGCCGAGCGCAACGCAATGTTCAACATGATAACCCATGGGGAAACCAAAATAAAGCGCGTGATAGCAATTAACCGGGACGGAAAAGCGATGGCGCCCTGCGGAGCCTGCCGCGAGTTAATGACGCAGTTTATGCCGAAAGAATATAGGGGCATTGAAATAATGCTCGATTACGATAACAATAGGGTTGTGACCCTCGGGGAGCTTACGCCGGAATGGTGGATATGACACAATAAAAAGAGCCGCTTGATAAGCGGCTCTTATTTTTTAATCCGAACATCTTATGCCGTATTCTCTGAAGCGGCAGGTGCCTTTCATGTTGCAGTCCTCGCAGTTGCGGCGCTTCTTTTCAAGCTCGCCCCTGGACAGCCCCACAACGCCGATGATGGTCTTGCGCGGTGTGAGCATATTCGTAGCGGTGCAGCACACGCCTATCTTTCTTACCGCGTCCACGGAAGCGATAAGCAGCGGCGCCGATTCTATCGGGAAATCGCCGTAGCCAGCGCCGTAGCACCATGTTGTGGAGTAGCCGGGCATATTATTCAGCACGTCCTTGCGGGCTTCTTCGGAAACCTGCTCCACCATCGCGTTTGCGAGCGCGTCCGTTATAAGCGCCTTCATGCTGTCGCTGACGTCAAGCTTCTTGAGAAACCTGTCGGTATCGGAGGAGAGCGTCGAGCAGATAACCGCCGCCTTGTCGCAGCCGCGGAGGTGCTCGGCGATGTCGTGCCCCTCAAGCTCGAAATCGCATTCCGAAAGGGTAAGGCTCTTTCCTATCCGCTGGAGGTTGAACACGCGCCATACATACTGCGGGCGCGCCGCTTTTAGCAGCTCCTTTTCGCATTCAGAGATAAGCTCCATAATGCGGTCGTCGGGCTTTTCCTTGTATCCCATGTAGCGGAGCGCTTCAGTCTTGTTTATTGAGCTTACTTCACTTATCATGATTTTAACACCTTTTCAACGCTTTCGCTGATTTTTCTTGCAACATACGGGTTATTCATCGTGTAGAGATGGATACCGTCGACGCCGTTTGCCGCGAGGTCGATTATCTGATCCACCGCATATGCGATGCCCGCGTCGCGCATTGCCTCGTCGTTGTTCTCGTAGCGCTGTATCATCTTCGTGAACTTTACGGGGAGGCTGGCGCCGCACATTGTAACCATGCGCTGTATCTGCCGCGCGTTTGTGCAGGGCATTATGCCCGCTTCTATCGGTACGTTTATCCCCGCGATCCTTGCCTTGTCGCGGAATTCATAAAAATGCGCATTGTCGAAGAAAAGCTGCGAAATAAGGTGATCCGCGCCCGCGTCGACCTTCTTTTTAAGGTTGAGGATATCGTCGATCATGCTTGCGGAATCCTGATGTCCCTCTGGGTAGCAGGCGCCCGAGAAGCTTAAATTGCTGCGCGCTTTCATGTAGCTGATAAGATCGCTGGCGTGGGCGAAATCATGCTTCGGCGGGAAATCGGGGTTGATGTCACCGCGCAGTGCAAGCACGTTTTCAATGCCGTATGCTTCAAACTCGCGAATTTTCTCGTCGATATCCGCAAAGGTGGAGTTAACGCAGGTGAGGTGCGCGATGCTTTCGGTGTGATATTTTTCCTTGATGATAGAAACGATCTCCCGTGTGGAGCATCCCGCCGCCGTGCCGCCCGCGCCGTATGTAACGCTGATGAAGTCGGGGTGGAGGTCGGTGAGCGCGTCAAGGGTCTTATAGACCGTGTCTATCGAGCCGTCTTTTTTCGGTGGGAATATCTCAAAGGAAAAGACCGTTTTTCCCTTTCCGAAGAGTGATGGTATTTTCATTTTATCTCCTGCTCCTGTTTGTTCTGTATTTTATTTCTGACTTTTTGTCCATTCGTCCGCAACGGCCTTTGCCACTGCGTCTGCGACGGATTTATCGAGGGCGCTCGGGATTATATAATCCACCGCGAGCTTGTCCTCTGTTACAAGGCCTGCGATCGCGTATGCCGCGGCAAGCTTCATTTCCTCTGTTATCTGCTTTGCGCGGACGGAGAGCGCACCTTTGAATATGCCCGGGAATACGAGGACGTTGTTTATCTGATTGGGGTAGTCGCTTCTGCCGGTGCCGACGATATACGCGCCGCTTTCCTTTGCGAGATCGTAGGTTATTTCAGGGTTGGGGTTAGCCATCGGGAAGAGCACGGGCTTCTCCGCCATGGATTTTACCATTTCGGGGGTTACAAGGTTAGGCTTGGAAACGCCTACGAATACATCCGCGCCGCGCATTGCGTCCGCGAGGGTGCCCTTGATGTTGTTCTTGTTTGTAAGCTGTGCTATCTCAGCATGGGCGGGGTTGTCGTAGTGGTCGTCGCGGTTGATTATGCCGCAGATATCCACCATGATAAGGTTGCCGATGCCGAGCTTCAGCAGGAACTTTCCTATCGCGATGCCCGCGGAGCCTGCGCCGTTGATAACGACGGTAACATCGCTCATCTTCTTGCCCGCAAGCTTAACAGCATTCATCATTGCGGCGCCGACAACGATCGCGGTGCCGTGCTGGTCGTCATGGAAAACAGGGATATCAAGGCGCTCCTTGAGCTTAGCCTCTATCTCAAAGCAGCGGGGCGCGGAGATGTCCTCAAGGTTGATTCCGCCGAAGCTGTCGGAGATAAGCTCAATGGTGCGTACTATTTCATCGGGGTCCTTGCTCTTTATGCAGAGAGGGAACGCGTCGACGCCGCCGAATTCCTTGAACAGGCAGCACTTGCCCTCCATAACGGGCATGCCCGCCGCGCCGCCGATGTCGCCAAGACCGAGCACCGCGGTGCCGTCCGTGATGACAGCAACAAGGTTGCTCCTGCGGGTGAGCTTGTAAGAAAGCTCGGGGTTCGCGGCGATCTCAAGGCAGGGCTGAGCTACGCCGGGGGTGTAGGCAAGGGAAAGATCCTCTCTTGTTTCGATGGGAGCGCGGGAGATGACTTCTATCTTTCCGCCCCATTCGTAGTGCTTCTGCAATGCTTTTTCTTTGATATCCATTTGTTGTCTGACTTCCTTTGCGATATATTACAGGGCTTTGCCCTTAAAATT
>CAVIFG010000174.1:0-5093 GCA_963641955.1 Escherichia coli | reverse complement strand
TGCGGGATTGTCCTCGACTGGAGAACGCACACGTTTCTGTCCGCAAGAGAAACCGCCTGCTCCGCCGCCATGATGATGTTCTTATTATTCGGCAGAACGAAAACATTATGCGCAGGCGTCTGACCTATCGCTTCGAGGATATCCTCGGTGGAGGGGTTCATCGTCTGGCCGCCGCGCACGATGCTGTCCGCGCCGAGATCCCTGAACAGCGCCTCAACGCCCGCGCCCGCAGCAACTGCCACGAAGCCTATCTCCTTCTCGGGGGGAACGGGCTGCTTTCTCTTTGTCTGCGCCGCTTCGTCCGCCTTGATGATGTTGTTGTGCTGCTCCTTCATGTTTTCTATCTTCATCTTGGTAAGGCTGCCGAATTTTATACCCTCTTCGATGGCCTTTCCGGGGTGATTGGAATGAACGTGCACCTTGATTATATCGTCATCATCTACCACAACAACGCAGTCGCCTATCGTTTCGAGATATGCGCGCAGCGCGGTGGCGTCCTTGGAGGAGCTGTCCTTGTTCACGATGAATTCCGTGCAGTATGCGTACTTTATCTCATCCGAAGAAGCGGAGGAAGCCGCTACAGCCGCGGGTGCGGAGGGCTTAACCTCGTCCTCGGAGCGTATCATCTCGCCGCCCTCAAGAACCGCCAACATACCCTCGAAAATAACGATAAGTCCCTTGCCGCCTGCGTCCACAACACCCGCTTTCTTGAGCGCGGGGAGAAGCTCGGGGGTTTTTGCGAGGGATTTTTCCGCCTCGGAAACAAATGCGCGGAGGAATATCGCCGCGTCGCCGCCCTCAACGGCAAGCGATACAGTGTTTTCGTAGCCCTCGCGGGCAACGGTAAGGATGGTGCCCTCGGTGGGCTTCATTACGGATTTGTACGCCGCGTCAACGCCAAGCTTCAGCGCTGCGGAAAGCTCCGCCGCGTCTGCGGTTTCCTTGCCCGCAAGCCCCTTTGAAAGCCCTCTGAAAATAAGCGAGAGGATAACGCCCGAATTGCCCCTTGCGCCGCGCAGCATTGCGGAAGCGGCGGTCTTTGCGACCTCCCCCGCGGACGCGCCGTCGGGTGTGTTCTTCAGCTCTGCAAGGGCGTTCTTGATCGTCATGGACATATTCGTGCCCGTATCGCCGTCGGGAACGGGGAATACGTTCAGCTCGTCCACTGCCTGCCGCTGGTTGTAAATGTTGTTCGCGCCCGAGATCACTGCATCCCGCAGCAGCTTTCCTGTTAGTATCATTTATATAAGTCCTTCCTATTTTTTTCGAAACCTCAAACGCGGATATCATCCACGAAAACATTGACCTTTTCAACCGAAATGCCCGTGCTCTGCTCGACGGTGTAGCTTACCTTGTTGATTATCGAGCGAACCACCGCATTCATGTTTACGCCGTACATCAGCGAGATATGAAGGTCGATCACCAGCTTATCCTTTCCGATGCGCACGGTAACGCCGCGCTCGCTGTCCTTCTTTTTTCTGAACGGCAGCGCCGCCGCAAGCGTTTCCTTCGCGCCCGAAACATTCATGGAAACAACGCCGAAGCATCCTGTAACGGTGCTTCCGATAAGGGCGGTGAAGTATTCCTGCGAAATAGTTATCCTGCCGACATGATTCTGAACAAGTACCATAGCGAACCTCCCTCTTCAAACTATATTATCTTAACGCCATACGCCGTCGGACGGCACACGGCTGTAAAAATATCCGCAAAATTCCGAGCTGCCCGCGCCGCCGTCAGCTCATCGGGAAACACCCCGAAAACCGCCGAGCCGCTGCCCGTAAGCTCCGCGCCGAGCGCGCCGCCCGCCATCATTTTTTCGACCAGCCGCTCCAGCCGCTCGTCGTCGTACAGCGCGCGGAACACGTTGTACATTTTTTCATGCGGGAACATTCCCGACGAATATTCCTCGGGAATGCCGCGGGGGGAAAGCTCCGCGTTGTCATACCGCGCGAAAGCTTCGCCCGTCGGGCAGGAATGTTCCGGCTTCGCCACAAGGAAGCAGCAGTCCGGCGCCGCGGGAAGCTCCGTCATCACCTCGCCGATACCACGGCAAAGCCGCGTCCCGCCGACAAGGCAGAAAGGAACATCCGCCCCGACTTCCGCCGCCGCCGAAAGCAGCTCGCTTTCGCTCAGCGGAGAGCCGCACAGCGTATTCAGCCCGAAAAGAACAGCCGCAGCGTCCGCGCTGCCGCCGCCCATGCCCGCGCCGCTCGGTATGCGCTTTTGTATCATGATGTCCGCCCCGCTGCGGACGCCTGCCCTTTCAAAAAAGACCCGCGCCGCTTTGTGGCATATGTTGGCCTCCCCCGCGGGAATGCCCGGGTCAGAGCAGCCCACCGAAATACCGAGGACATTAAGTCTTACCGTTACGATATCGCACAGGTCAACGCTCTGCATTACGGTTTCAAGCAGATGATACCCGTCGCCGCGCCTGCCTGTGATATCGAGATAGAGATTGAGTTTTGCGCAGGCGCACAGCGTCAGCGTGCCCGCGTTCACTTGCTCATCTCCTCTATAAATTCGCGTATTCTCGCCAGCGCCGTTGTGATGTGCTGTACGGAATATGCATAGGATACCCTGACGTAGCCCTCGCCGCTCGCGCCGAATGCGCTGCCGGGAACTACTGCGACCTTTTTACTGTAGATAAGCTTCTCACAGAACTCGGCGCTTGTCATGCCCGTGGACTTGATGCAGGGGAAAACGTAGAACGCTCCCTCCGGCTCGAAGCAGGTCAGCCCCATATCGTTGAAGCCCTTTACCACCAGCCTGCGGCGCATATCGTATTCCTCGATCATATGGTCGACATCCTCGCGGCAGCTTGTCAGCGCGGTTATCGCCGCGTACTGGCTGACCGTCGGACTGCTCATTATGCAGTACTGGTGAAGCTTCAGCATCTGCTTTATCACGGGCTGCGGGCCTGCGCAGTAGCCTAATCTCCAGCCGGTCATAGCGTAGGTCTTGGAGAAACCGTTTACGACGATGGTGCGCTCGCGCATACCGTCGCATTCGGCGATGGAAACGTGCTTTTCGCCGCCGTAGGTCATTTCGGAATATATCTCATCTGAGATTATCATGATGTTGGTATCGCGGAGTATCTCTGCGATCTTCTCAAGATCATCGCGGCGCATTATCGAGCCCGTGGGATTGTTCGGGAACGGCATTATCAGCGCCTTTGTGCGGGGTGTTATCGCCGCCCTGAGCGCTTCGGGACGGAGCCTGAACTTATCCTCAACGGTCATTACTATCGGAACGGGCGTGCCGCCGCAAACCGTTATTATCGGGGAATAGCACACGAAGCTCGGCTCGGGCACAAGCACCTCGTCCCCGGGCTGGATAAGTGCGCGCATCGCAAGGTCAAGCGCCTCGGAGCCGCCGACGGTGACGATTATCTCGCTCATCGGGTCGTATTCCGTGCGGATGAAATTCTTGAGATACTTGGATATCTCGGTTCTGAGCTGTGCAAGTCCCGCATTGGCGGTATATGCCGTTCTGCCCTTTTCGAGAACGGTTATCGCTTCTTTTCTTGCAGCCCACGGAGTCTTGAAATCAGGCTCGCCGACGGACAGGGAAATTACCCCCTCCACCTGCTGCGCGATATCAAAGAACTTTCTGATGCCCGACGGCTGTATATCGCGTATTTTCTGCGGGATTATCTCATCGTAGTTTATCACGGGGAAACCAGACTCCTTTCATCGGAGTGCTCCTCGTTGAATACATGGTTCTTTTCCTTGTATCTTCTGAGGACGAAATGCGTCGTGGTGGAAAGTACGCCGTCCAGCACCGCAAGTCTTTCCGAAACGAACAGAGCGACCTTTCTCAGGCTCGTGCCCGTTATGGTGATGGAAAGGTCGTTCGCGCCGGAAAGCAGGAACACGCTGTCCACCTCGTCATACTGCATGATGGTGTGCGCGAGGTCGTCGAAGCCCCTGTCCTTGAAGGGGGTGACCTTCAGTTCGATTATGGCTGTAACGGCGTTGTCGTCCGCCTTTTCTTCGTTGACTATCGCGGCATATCCGATGATTATGCCCTCGTCCTCAAGCTGCTTTATGCCTGCTGCGACTTCCTGCTCGGTAACGCCGAGCATTGCGGAAAGCTCCGCATTGGAAAGCCGTGCGTTCTGCTTTAATAATGCAAGTAACTTCTTGTTCATAATATTTCCTCCTGTCAGATAGGTATGAAAATCGGTTGTTTCCTGCTGAACACGCATATCTCGGAAAAGCCTGCGTCCTTTATCATCGAAAGGCACTGCGGTATATCCTTGCCGACATCCGCCTCCCAGTGGGCGTCGCTGCCTACGGTAACGAGCCTGCCGCCCTTTTCGCGGTAGCGGCGGAGATACTCCCCGCTCGGCATCGGAACGCCGAGTCCATGGCGAATGCCCGAGGAATTTACCTCCAGCGCGATATCCTGCCGTATGATGGTTTCAAGTATCTTGTCGATGATGCTGTCGTAGCGGCTCATGTCCACCTCGCGGAAAGGCTTCGCGCCGTTCGGCACGGGCTTCCCGTCCCTTATCTCCACCGTGAGAAATCTCAGCGGAAAAGTGAGGTGCGCCAGCGAACAGAATTTTCCCCACTCGGCTATAGCAAGCTCCGACTCGAAGTATTCATCAAGGCAGCGCGTCCTGTCAGCGTCGGTGTCGGGTATCTTGTTGAGAGCGGGGTAGCTCGGCGTTCTGTGGGAGGAGCCGAGGATGAAGTCGTAATCATGCTCGGTGAGTATCTTCTCCGTAAGCGGGAGATCGTACAGCGCCTGCCCCAGCTCCGCGCCGTAGTAGACGTTCATCTTCCCCGCGAAGCGCTCCTTTATCTCAAGGTAGACCCCGTGCGAGCGCGCTATCGCTCCGGCGAAGTCCCATTCGTCAAACTTTTCTATCTCGATATGGTCGGTCAGCGTAAAATGCTTTATCCCCAGCCCGCAGGCTCGCTCCGCCATCCTCATGGGTTCATGGTGTCCGTCATGCGACAGGGTGGAGTGTGTATGGCTGTCGACGGGGACGGTTCCGTAAATTTCCTGTTCCAAGCTTTTGTTCCTCTGTCTTTGTAATTTATCTCCGCAGCAAATCGGATATTCCGATGTACGCGGAACAGTCG
>CAVIFG010000173.1:2117-5100 GCA_963641955.1 Escherichia coli | reverse complement strand
GTCCTCCTGCATCTTCTGCGCTTTCTTCACCATCTGATTCATGTTGGGGGTAGCGTTCTGATATTCCTTGGGTAATCTTGCCTTCATAGTAAAATTCCTTTCACTTTTTAATTACTTCTATATCAAGCTGTTCAGCTTTTTTCAACAGCTTTTTTACCTCTTCGTTTTCATTTTCCGCCTGCGCGGAAGCATTGTTGGCGCTGGGGCACTCAAACCGTACCGCAGCCTTTATCCCGAGGGCCTCGCATATCTCGTCGGTCTTTTCGCGGCGCTCTTCGGAGTTGGAATTAAGGCTGTTTGCAACGAACGCCGTCGCAACGTTTACCACCAGCGTATCGCCGTCGCGGTGCACCGTCGAGCCGAAAAGCATAACATCCGATATCTTTTCGACGGCGCTGTTCCATTCCTCTGCGGTTATGTCGCGGATGCCGCCCTGTTCTTTTGTTTCCGTGGGCTTGTCTGCCGTTTTCTCGGGGGCATTATCCCCGGGCTTATCCTGCCCGATGGGCTTTTCCTGTTCAGCAGGCTTTTCCTCGGGCTTGGGGGCTTCGGCAGTTTTGTCCGCGGGGGCAGGTTTTTCAGGCTCGTCCGTGTGTTTTGCTTCCTCGACAGGCTTTGCAGGCTCAACGGGCTTTGTTACCTCAGCGGGCTTTGCAGGCTCTGCGGGGACGGCGCGCACGGGCGGCGCGGTTTCAAATTCCCTCTGCGGGATGTATTCCTCCGGGGGCTCTTCCGGCGGGGGAGCGTCGAAGTTATCCGGCGCTGCGGGCGCGGAGTTCATCACCGGCGGCGGGGCGAAAACGTCATTTTCCGCCTTGGGCGCGGGGGTCTGAACAGGCGCGGGGGCGGGCTTCTGCTTCTCCCTTTCGTTCAGCACTTTTTCCATATCCGCCTGAAGCTCGCGTATCTTGCTGATGTTCGCGGCGCTCTGCGGGGAAAGGTCTTTAAGCGGGGTCGGTTCGAATTTCTCCTGCGGTATCTCCACGAATTTCACCGACGCGTTAGGCGCCTGTGCGGGCGCTGCGGGCGAAACCGCGGTCGCGGGAGAAGCCGCCGCTTCCCTGCGGGGGGCGCTGTTGTCCTGCGCGGAAAGCTTCAGGCACATACGCACAAGGCACATCTCCGCCGCGGTGCGGCGCTGCCTTGTCTTTCCGATGCTGTCGGCGCACTGCTGCAGCAATGTAAGGCAGCGCAGTATATCCTCCAGCGAGAATTTATCCGCAAGCCTTGCTATCTCCGCGTGGTCGCAGGGCATGGCGGAAAGCAGCCCCGAAGCATTCGGAATGGTTTTATACAGCATAAGATCGCGGAAAGTCATGCTGAGCTCGTCGATTATCCTTGCGATATCCTTCGAGCGTGCGTGCAGCTCCGCCAGCAGGCTGATGCAGCCCGAGGCGTCGCCGTCGGCTATCATATCCGTGAAGCGGAAGAGATGCCTGTTGTCGGCGACTCCCGCGTATTCTCTGACTACATCTGTGGTTATCCGCCCGTCCGCAGAAAGGCAGCGGTCAAGCACGGACAGCGCATCTCTCATTCCGCCGTCGGAAAGGCGGGAGATAAGCTCCGCCGCGTCCCCGTCCAGCTCTGCGCCCTCCTTTGCCGCAACATCCAGCAGGCGCTTCGCGCTGTCGTGGATATCTATGCGGCGGAACTCCATGCGCTGGCACCGCGACACGATGGTCGCGGGGACTTTATGCAGCTCCGTTGTTGCAAGGATGAACTTTACATGGGGCGGCGGCTCCTCCAGCGTTTTCAGCAGCGCGTTGAACGCGCTTATCGACAGCATATGCACCTCGTCGATGATATACACGCGGTACTTGCAGCTTACGGGGGTGTATGCCACCTCGTCGCGCAGGGCGCGGACATCGTCGACGCCGTTGTTGCTGGCGGCGTCCATTTCTACTATATCGGTGACGGAGCCGTCCGCTATCTCGCGGCAGCTTTCGCACTCAAGGCAGGGGTTTCCGTTTCTCGGGGAGCGGCAGTTCATCGCCATGGCGAGTATTTTCGCGCAGGTGGTCTTGCCTGTTCCACGGGAGCCGGTGAAAAGGTAGGCGTGGGCGGTGGTGCCGTTGGTTATCTGATTTTTAAGGGTGGTGGTGATATGCTCCTGCGAGATGACGTCGTCGAAGGTTTTGGGGCGATATTTTCTATACAGCGCCAGATACATATTCACACCGCCTTTCGTATCTCGGAAAAATTATGGCAAAAAAACAAATGCCCTCGATTATGGGAACAGGCTGACTGCGGCACACAGAGAAATCCGCTTAATGCTGCTCGGTTCCCCGCCTGACATGGTTCACAGCACTCCGTTGCACAGGGCCTGTCCCCATAAGCGAGAGCATTTATTTAAAATATCACTTACTTCACTATTATACTCCATTTCGCCGAAAAAATCAAGGGGAAACGGAGATTATTTACGCCCGCTGCATTGCAGAGGGGGATTTTTCGTCATGTTGCATAAACACGGCGCGCATTAGCGTGCGATTTAGGCGTGATTTATGTGCAATATGCATATAAAAGAAAATGCCCCCGCAAAAGCAGGGGACTTTTGATATTATACCAAACCATGCGATAAAAAACTTCGGGGGGACGCTTATGGGGCAGATCCACCGGCATAGGAACTGACGCCCGCGAACTCCGAGTTTATCCATGTTTAATTATAGCACTTTTCGACGCGATTTGCGCAAAAATGTAACCAAAAGCGCCGAAAATGTAACGAAATCATTGACACACAGCATAGTTTGTAATATAATAGTGGAAAAGGGGGACATTCAGTGAAATATTATATTTGCGACGACAACACGGTTTTTGCGGAGGATCTTGCCTGTAAGATAGTAAATATAGACCCCGCGGCAGAAACAGAGATATTTCCAACGCTTGCCTCGCTCATTTTCCGCATGGAGGACGGCGACCATCCCGACGCGGTGTTCCTTGATATCGTAAACGCCGACGGAAGCGGCATAAGTGCAGCGGACAAGAT
>CAVIFG010000173.1:1039-2107 GCA_963641955.1 Escherichia coli | reverse complement strand
AGATACGGAAGCTTTACCCGCCCGTGAGGATAGTATATGTAACGGGATACGCCTCGGATTATTCGCAGGCGATATTCAACTGCCCCGTAGGCAGCGAGCCTGCGGCGTTCCTTTCAAAGCCCGTGGAGGACAAGTACCTCCGCCTTGCGATATCCAAGCTGAAAAGCGCCGAGAAGCAGGAGAGCGCATTCATCACCGTCGGCAGCGCCCGCAGCACATCCTATCTCGACGCGGGGACGATCTTCTACATCGTCAGCGAGCGGCGGCAGATGCACATTTTCGCCGAGGGCGGCGAGGAGTGGTGCTACTGCAAGGTGGACGACATGATGAAAACGCTGCCCGAAAATTTCTGCCGCTGCCACAGAAGCTACATAATCAATCTCGACAAGATACTCTGCGTAAATAACTGGGCGAGCATAACCATGAAAAACGGCCACGACGTACCCGTCGGAAAGGTGTACAGCGAGGAACTGAAAACCGCGCTTACCCGCCGCTATGCGGGCATGGCAGGAGGATAAGGATGGAACAGATCATTATAGATGTGCTGTATTTCCTTGTTTATACCGTTCCAAATTCGCTGTTTATCTATATTTTCTATGTTTTCACCCTGACGCCGAAATTCAAGACGAGATATGTTCTGCCGCTGTACGGTGCGGTGTTTTATATCATCCGAAATCTGATTTACGACAGCGTTCCGTTCGCGCTGAGATTTATAATGCAGATATTCATTATCTATCTGCCTGCGGTGCTGCTGTTTAAGGACAGCATGAAAAAGAAGCTCTGGACGGCGTCGTTTCTGTTCGGGTTTGTTATGCTGATGGATCTGTCGATGGCGTTTTTTGCTTTCAATGTGTTCGGGTATGCCGCCGTGCAGATGAAGGTGAAAACATGGGCGTGCGTATTTCAGGCGCTGGTGCTTGATTCCATATTTGCGATAGTGCTTTCGCTGATCATAATAATATGGCGGAAGAAGATAAATCACTATCCTATAAAAAGCATGAGCCTGTTCATTTTCTTCCCGATAAGCCAGGCGGTGAGCATTGCGGGATATTTCTTTCAGGGCAAGGA
>CAVIFG010000173.1:0-1029 GCA_963641955.1 Escherichia coli | reverse complement strand
GCAAGGATGTTATAGTAGTAACAAATCCGTTCGAAAACCCGTTTACGATGATATCGCTGGTGCTTTATGTGGTGTCGGATATATTCATGTTCTTTGCGCTGCGGGAAAATTCCAAGCTGGAGCAGACCCGCAGACAGCTTGCCGAGATGGAAAACGAAATGGCAATGCAGATGCGATATTACGAGAGCGTGAACAGGCGGTATATCGAAATGCGGGAATACCGTCATGATATCAAGAACCTTGTTGCCGCCGCGGAGATAAGCATACGCTCGGGCGCAGCGGCGGAGGGCATAGCGCTCATCGACGAGCTGAAGGAACGGTCGGAGAGCCTTAAAATCCCCGTGTACTGCAACAATGCGATAGTGAACGCGGTGCTGTGGGAGAAGCAGAGGGACTGCATGGAAGCGGGGATAGAATTTGTGGTGAATATTCCTCCCGAGGAAGAGGTCGCGATGGAGAAATCAGACGCGTGCTCGCTGTTTGCAAATTTGCTTGATAATGCGATAAGGGCGGCGAAAAAGACGAGCGAGCCGTTTGTTTCGGTGAGCTGCCGCAGCGAGATAGGGATGTTTTTTCTTGAGGTAAAGAATTCGTCGGAGCAGGTTTTTGGGGCGGATGAGCTTCCGGAGGGCAGGGACGACGGTGAGCACCATGGCTGCGGGATGAAGATAGTGCGTAGGATAGCGGAGAAGTATAACGGGAGCTTTTCGATTTCTTCGGACGGGGAGAAAGCGGCGGCTTATTTCAGTGCGGCGGTAAAGTGAAGACATTTCGGCTTTGCGGCGCACAGTACACGCGGTCAAGGTGTCAACGTTTCGTCTTTGCGGCGCACATACACGCGGTCGAGGGGTCGCACCCCTCGCGGGGGCTGGGGCAGCGCCCCAGTCGCTGTCCGCAGACAGCGAAATTCCCCACGCCTTTAAAATTTCAAGCAGTGAAAGCTAAAAGCGGAAACGTTTATCCGACTTAAAAAGCGCTAAAGGGGGTACGGGGGGAAAACAAGAGTTTTCCCCCCGAGGTGCATTGTAA
>CAVIFG010000172.1:0-5104 GCA_963641955.1 Escherichia coli | reverse complement strand
GGCCGGGGTCGTGTTATACGGCGGGTTCGAGATATTTGCTCCGCAGGGTGTTTATCTCATCGTCGGTGATATTCAGCTTTGCCTTGAGAAATTCAAGCATGGAGCCGTTTTCCGCCTCTGCCTTATCGAACAGCTTTTCCATGAAAGGGCGGGATACACCCGTCAGGGCGGCAACGCCGTCAATCTCCGCCTGATCGTCGGTAAGCTCGGATACCAGCGAGGTGATATAGGCGATGGTTCTTGCGTTGAACTGATTTGTAAGGTCGAAGTCGCGGAGGGTGGTTTCCTTGTCCACGCCGAGGAGGGTAAGTATAATTACCGCGCCGACGCCGGTCCTGTCCTTTCCGCTGGTGCAGTGCCAGAGTATCGCCCCGTCCTCATGCTCGAGGAGCTTGTCGACAAACTCGCGGAAGCCCGCAAGTCCCGCCTCGCTGTCGAACATTTCGGTATAAACATCCTCGTTGAGCCCGCCGGAGCGGTACAGCTCCAGCATATATGTGCCGTAATCGCCGTTTGTACCCGTGAATACCCCCGCGGAGGAAGCGGCGGCGTTTCCGCTTTCATCTATGATGATTATATGTGTGTTCTCGGCGCCCTCTATTTCGGGGTCGGGATTATCTTCGATTTCGGATGTGGCGCGCATATCGATTACGTCCGTAACATGGTACACATCGCGGAGCCTTTCGATATCCGCTTCGGTGCAGTCGCATAGCTTGCCCGTCCGAAGCAGGATATTATCCTTTACGCGCATTCCGTCCTCGGTGATATATCCGCCGAGCTGGCGGGCATTGCTGAGTTTTTCCATGCCGAGGGTCTGCCCCTCGACGGTGAGGGTGTTTTCGGGGATTTCGTCGGGAGTGCCTGCTTCATCGGAGGGGGCTGCGGTGCTTTCCGATGTGGGGGTTAAATCGGACGAAACAGCGCTGTTTTCGGAAATGGTTTTATCGGCGGCGCAGCCTGTCAGCATGGCAAGGCAGAGTGCCGCAGCGGCGGTTTTTCTGAAGATTTCTTTCATGGCATGGTACCTTTCTGTGATTTGGTTTTGGTGTGTTTCGGCGATAAAGGCGGATGTCGCAGCAAATTTCGCCTGCGGAATAACGGACGACCCCCGCTTCATTATTTGAAGAGAGGTGATCGAAATGGCAGAGATGGACGTCCCGACTGGGACTGTGATAAAGGTCGGCGGCACGGAGGATCCCACCCGCGAGGAATTTGACCGCCTGTATGAAAAATTCATCGAAACGGCGGCGGAAATACTATCGGCGGAGCTTGCGCGAAATGGCGGGGAATAAGTATGCGATGTACCTGCGCAAATCCCGCGCGGATCTGGACGCCGAGGCGATGGGGCAGGGGGAAACCCTCGCGCGGCACCAGCGGCAGCTTACGGAGCTTGCGGAGCGGCAGGGCTATGAGATCGGCGGGATATACCGCGAGATACGCTCCGGGGACAGCATAGACGCCCGCCCCGAAATGCTGCGGCTCCTTTCCGATGTGGAAAACCGCCGCTGGGCTGGGGTGCTGTGCATGGATATCGACAGGCTTGCCCGCGGCGACAGCGCCGACCAGGGGCGGATAACCCGCACGTTCAGCCTTTCGGATACGCTGATAATCACCCCCGGCAGGGTTTACGACATGGCCGATGACGACGACGAGGAATATGCGGATTTCGGGCTATTCATCGCCCGCAAGGAATACAAAACCACCCGCCGCCGCATGATGAGGGGGCGTATCGCGTCGGTAAGGGAGGGGCATTTTGTCGGCAGCACTCCGCCGTACGGTTATGACAAGGTGCGCGTTGAAAAGGGGAGGGGCTTCACCCTCGCGCCGAATGCCGAGAGCGGCGTCGTGCGGCTTATGTTTTCGCTTTGTCTTTCCGGGGAGGGCTGCACGGCGATCGCGCGGCGGCTGGATGTGTTCGGTGCAATTCCCCGCGGCGGAGGAAAATGGAGCCGCGCCACCGTGGCGGATATCCTTCGAAATCCCGTGTATTGCGGGAAAATCCGCTGGCAGTACCGCCGCGAGAAACGCCGCAGCGCAGGCGGGAAAATCACGAAGCGCCGCGAGGTCACGGGCGAATACATACTGGCGCAGGGGCTTCATCCCGCGATAGTGTCGGAGGACGAATTTGTCCGCGCGCAGGAGATGATAAACAGCCGCAGGAGAGCATCCGTAAACACCGACAAATCGCTTAAAAACCCGCTTGCGGGGTTGATATACTGCGGGAAATGCGGTTCGCTCATGCAGCGCATATGCGGCAGGAACGAAGCGCGGCTTGCGTGCCCGAACAGGGGCTGCGGAAACGTTTCGTCGAAGCTTTCGTCGGTGGAAGATGCGGTCACCGCCGCGCTTTCGGGCTGGATGGATATGACCGTCGAAGCAAGTCCCACTGAAAATACAAAACCGCGCGCGGCGGAATATTCCGCCGAAATGCTGCGCGCAAGGCTGCACAAACTGTCGGGGCAGAGGGATAATATTTATACGTTTTTCGAGCAGGGAATATACGATGCAGAGGAATTTCGCAGCCGGCTGGGATCGCTGGATAAGCGGCTCGACGCCCTACGCGGAATGATATCCTGCGCCGAAGAAGAACAATGTGAACAGCCTGCGGCCGGCGATATTGTGTGCAGAAAAACCGTGTCGGAAATATACCGTGGCGCAACCGCCGAGGAGCGCAACAGGCTGCTGCATACGCTGCTTTGGCGCGTGGAATATACCAAGGAAACACGTGGCGTGAAAGGAAGCGGTGTGGAGGATTTCAATCTGGCGATCATTGTTAAGTTCCCGAAAAATCACGGAGAGATGGGCTGAATTCCGCAGGATGACAGCATACACAAAATATAAATCAAGGGCGCACCGAAAAGTGCGCCCTTTTTCAGCATGAGATTTTAAGCTATTCCGACAACCCGCATGAGTATTGCAGAAGCGTCCAGCGCGTTCACCCTGCCGTCGCCGTTAAAGTCTGACATAAGGGCGTTTTTAACGTTTTCGATGCCTACAACGTGCCTTAACACAGCTGAAGCGTCCAGTGCGTTGAGTACGCCGTCGTTATTGGCGTCGCCTGCAAGGTCGCTGAAATCGCACGCCATAACGATGTATTCGCCCGCAGCGTCTGTTCCTGCGATAACTGCGGCGCCGCTGCTGTCCGCCTTAACGCAGCCGATGAACGTAAGTTTTCCGTCGGCATATTTGTAAAGGTTTGCGTATTTGCCCGCGTTTTCCGCGCCGAGTTTTACAATGAGGTCGGTGGGGAAGCCGATGGCGCCCGTTCTGATATCCGCGCCGACGGTGCCGCGCAGCATGCTCTTATCGGCATTGCCCGCGATCATCGAAAGATCAGTTTCGGCGGCATTGATGATGTCTGCGCCGTTGACTGTGCGGCTCTTTGTGCCGTCAACGATGAATTCGACCCTGAGCTTGTTATCGCGGATTGCCTTGATAACATCCGCGGGAACTCTCGTCTGACCGTTCAGCGAGATATGTATTGTATCGTTGCTGCTCATTTTGCCGAGGTCGCCGGCGATCTCCGCCCAGCTTTTCTCAACGCCGTTTATTGAGGGATACCGTGTGACGTCGGTTCCGGTTGTGGGACGGGATGTACCGCCGGAGGTCTTTTTCGCGAATTTCACCGCGAATGTGCAGTCCTTGGTCACGGTGAATGTGTACTTGCCGTCGGTGAGCTTGACGGTTTTGCCGTCCAGCGTTGCGGAGCTGATATAGTAGCCCGCGTCGGGTGCTGCGGTGATGGTAAGCTGTGTTCCGTCGGCGTAGGTGGAAGTTTCGGGTGTGACTGTTCCGTGCTCGCCGCAGTTAATTATGACCTTGTGCGTAGCAGCTTCAAATTCCGCCGCGAAAGTGCAAGCCTTAGTCACGGTGAAAGTGTACTTGCCGTCGGTAAGAGTAACCGCCTTGCCGTCCAGCGTTACGGACTTGATTTTATAACCTGCGTCGGGCGTAACGGTGAATGTAACCTTTGTGCCCTCTGCGATTGTGGATGTGCTCGGGGTAATAGTGCCGTGCTCGCCGCAGTCTACGGTTACAAGGTGAGTAATAGCTTCAAATTCCGCCGCAAATGTGCACGCCTTAGTTACTGTGAATGTGTATTTTCCGTCGGTAAGCGTGACATCCTTGCCGTCCAGCGTTACGGACTTAACTTTATACCCCGCGTCGGGTGTAACGGTGAATGTAACCTTTGTTCCCTCTGCGATTGTGGATGTACTCGGGGTAATAGTGCCGTGCTCGCCGCAGTTTACGGTTACAAGGTGAGTAATTGCTTCAAATTCCGCCGCGAAAGTGCATGCCTTAGTCACGGTGAAAGTGTATTTTCCGTTGGTGAGAGTGACCGCCTTGCCGTCCAGCGTTACGGACTTAACTTTATATCCCGCGTCGGGCGTAACGGTGAATGTAACCTTTGTGCCCTCTGCGATTGTGGACGTGCTGGGTGTGATCGTGCCGTGTTCGCCGCAGTCAACAGTTACAAGGTGAGTAATTGCTTCAAATTCCGCCGCGAAAGTGCACGCCTTAGTTACTGTGAATGTGTATTTTCCGTCGGTAAGAGTAACCGCCTTGCCATCGAGAGTTACGGACTTAACTTTATACCCCGCGTCGGGCGTAACGGTGAATGTAACCTTTGTGCCCTCTGCGATTGTGGATGTGCTAGGAGTAATAGTGCCATGCTCGCCGCAGTCTACGGTTACAAGGTGGGTAATAGCTTCGAACTCCGCCGCGAAAGTGCAAGCCTTAGTTACGGTGAAAGTGTATTTTCCGTCGGTAAGTGTAACCGCCTTGCCGTCCAGCGTTATGGACTTAACTTTATACCCCGCATCGGGCGTAACGGTGAATGTAACCTTTGTGCCCTCTGCGATTGTGGATGTGCTGGGTGTAATTGTTCCATGTTCGCCGCAGTCTACTGTTACAAGGTGAGTAATTGCTTCAAATTCCGCCGCGAAAGTGCAAGCCTTAGTTACGGTGAAAGTGTACTTGCCGTCGGTAAGTGTAACCGCCTTGCCGTCCAATGTTACGGACTTAACTTTATATCCTGCGTCGGGAGTAACAGTGAATGTAACCTTTGTGCCCTCTGCGATTGTGGATGTGCTGGGTGTAATAG
>CAVIFG010000171.1:0-5146 GCA_963641955.1 Escherichia coli | reverse complement strand
CGGACATAACCATTAAACCAGTCATTATAGCACCTCCTTTCATAATAGAAGATGCCAGCAGCCGAAGCAACGGAAACTATGCAGGCAAACATCAAAAGAACTATTGCACCAAACAGAAGCAACGCAGCGATTTTGCACAAAGACTTTTTTAACGAATCAGGAATTTCAGGCATTATCAGTAGTCCCCCAATCTATATTATCAATGCAGCGTAAGCACACATGATTGAGAAAATCGCCATCATACGACCACCAACCGCATATGCAGCACTCAAAACCATCGAACATAATATAACCTCCAAAAATAAAAGGGGGGATAAAATCCCCCCATGCGCTGACAGAATCAAACGTGCTTAAGACGACCGAGAATACCGCAGCCAAGACCGATGATACCTGCGACGAAGAACATCGCAGTAACAGGATTACCCATAACCTCATTAGCAACGTTACCGACAACGGTAAACACGTTAGCAATGGCAGCGGACAGATTATCCATAGTAACGGCAGACGCGGAAGCTTCGGACATAACCATTAAACCAGTCATTATAGCACCTCCTTTCATAATAGAAGATGCTCGCAGCAGAGATTATCGACTATTTAGCGGGAGAAACTTTGAAATCAATCATCTTGCCGTACTGATTAAATACAGGCTCAAGGATTGATCCCTCGAAGGTGGATACATCGAGATGACGAGCTGCAACAACAGCTTCGAACGTGGCGGTGTTACACTTGACGGTCTGAACGTTAGTGCCGCAGACAAGATTTTTACTTACCTCGTCAGTAAGGCAGAAAAAATTGTGATTGTCATAATCGACACCGAAGCGATCATCCTTAGAACCTTTGGAATGTTTTACACAGATAATTTTGTACATTTCGTACCTCCTTATTTACTCGGCGTTCCGCCGTTACTTACATCAATCTATAGCAGAAGAAATATACGCGCGAGAAAGAGAAGAGCCGACAAGCTTAAGAACATCGCCCCCGCGCTTCTCAAACTCCAGCAGACAATCAGCAAAAAGCGTGCCAACGTCGGGGAACGGCGTGCCATCATCAGAATGGTTTAAAAACCAGTCATAAAAAGTATTGAAAATCTTTGAATCAAGGCTTCTTCTCAAAAAATCGAAGTTTACATCTTCCGAATTAAGATCAATACACATTTAGTACCTCCTCAGGACAGTAAATGCTATCGAGTTCATCGAAAAGAATATTTGAATCCTCGCGCGGAATGTTGTTAAAAGCCGAAGCCGCTAACAAATAACCGTTAAGAAAGCCGTATTCATAAGAAGCTGAAACAGGATCTTCCCTAAGCTTTTGAAGAGAATCAGCGAATGTGCAGTTATTCGGCTGTTTAGCAAACATATCAAGACTAATCATAATAAATCCTCCCTGCCTTTTCGGCACCTGCTCATCTCGAGCGCATTAATGTTCCGCAGGTCATCGGGCAAGGTCTCCCTCACTCTGTTCTGCAGCGAACTTATCTAATTTAGCTCACCTTTGTCCTATAGTAACATAGTAGCAGGTCATCGGGCGAGGTCTCCCCCGCCCTGCTCTGCTGCGAGCTACTCCGATTTAGCTTACCTTTGTCCTTATGATCCTAGGACGGTAATTAAATGCATTCTTTCGGATAGACCAAACGGTCTATTTATAGTATAGACCATTCGGTCTATTTTGTCAAGCCCAAACGGTCTATTTTTTGTAAAATAATTGTGAGGTGATTAAAATGACAAGATTAAAAGAACTAAGAGAATTTTATGACTACACACAAGCCGAATGCGCAAAAGCAAGTTACATCTCACTAAAAAGTTATACAAGGTATGAAGCAGGAACAAGAATACTCCCTCTTGACACTGCTGCGTATTTAGCCAAGCTCTTTAATGTAAGCATAGACTACCTTGCGGGGCTCACCAACGATAAACGAAAATATTGGTAAAGACATTGACAACGCGTTAAAAAAGATATATAATAAAGCTATGGGAGGTGATAATATGCGTACACTCATATTCTTCGGAATACTTGCAGTAGTGATTGTCATAGGCAAATGGATCGGACCGAAAGTAAGGGACATCATAAGAGATAACCCAGATGATCACCTGGAGCGCGAGGAGGACTACACGCGACAGGAGAATCACAACAAATGGGGCTTTTAAATGGAAGCACGGAAATAAAAAAACAAAATCCCCGCCGAACGGCAGACCAAGCCGAAAGGCGGGTTTAATCTTGTACACAGAGCCCCCCTGTTAGCATGGGGGGCTAAGCTCGAAAATTTCCAGTTTTCGCGGAAAAATTCGAGCAAATCAAGGCGGCGTCGCAGAACCGCGCCACGGGCGCTTTCACTATTGAAATTATTGAAAATCGGAGATTTCCAACAATTCCAACAGTGAATTCTGTTCCTACCCTTGATGTTCCCTATGGGAACCGGTCGCCGCAGGCGCTTGTTTTTTTCGTTTTTTTATGATAGAATATATCAAAATAGCCGACCTGCGGAGAAAGGAGAACAAATTGCGCAATGATATTTCCATTTTAAGCCATAAGCTTTGAGGAAATAAAAATTTTGCGCAATTAGAAGGAGCTAAAATGCAGAATACATATTATGACGACGCACCGTCGCTTATCAAGGACTTTATTTATTACGAACAGATCGTCAAAGGTCGTTCGGAGCTTACGGTTAAAAACTACTATATTGATATCAGAACATTCTTTCGGTTTTATAAAATGCGCAATGGACGCGCATCACAGGATATGTCCGATTTCAGCAGCATCAGCATATCCGATATCACGGACGATGATATAAAATCTGTTGATCTGAAGCTTGTGCAGGAATACCTTGTATTTATGAAAACCGAGAAATCAAACGAGCAGAAAGCGCGCTATCGCAAGGCTGTTGCACTGCGGCAGTTCTATAAATTCCTTACAAACAACAAGCATCTGTTTGAGGTTAATCCTATGGCAAATCTTGAGCTTCCTACGCCCAAGCCGGCGCTGCCTAAATATCTTACGCTTGAGCAGTCGCTCGAGCTGCTGACTCATGTGGATTCTCCCGAGCAGAAACGCGATTACTGCATAATTGTTTTCTTTCTTAACTGCGGAATGCGTCTTAGCGAGCTGGTGGGAATTGACATCAATGACATCAGATGCACGCATGAAAGCGGCACCGCCGTTTATACTCTCAAAGTCCTCGGTAAAGGTAACAAGGAACGTATCATCTTCCTAAATAATGCTTGTGTAAACGCTTACATGGACTATCTTGCCCCCGATGAAAGTGACCCCGATGTCAGAAATGCCGCCGGAAATCGTGATATGTCCGCAAAGACTAACGCGCTGTTTTTAAGCAAGCGCGGCACAAGAATATCAAACCGGCGTGTGCAGCAGATCGTTGAACAATGCCTAAAAAACTGCGGATTGGATAATCAGGGGCTTTCTGTGCACAAACTGCGCCATACCGCTGCCACGCTGATGTATCAGAACGGCGTCGACGTGCGTGTGCTTAAAGATGTGCTTGGTCATGAAAATCTTAACACAACGCAAATATACACCCACGTTTCCAATTCTCAGCTTGAAAATGCAATGAAACAAAATCCTCTTTCAAATGTCATTGCTAATAAGAACAGCAAAAATGACGATAAATAAGCGCCCATTCGACATATATTTCAAAAATGTAAGGAAAAATCGCTTGACAATACCTCTGTAATATTTTATAATAAAAAGGTATGCATAATATGTTTATGAGGTATTATAATGGAAAAGAAAAAAGGCGGCGGGAAAAAGGTCAACCTTATTATTTGCGGCATCGCTTTTGTTGTAATGGTAATTTACCTTCTCTTTGTGGATAAAATAGATAATGTTGTTAACGCTTTGCGCAATATCAATCCGTTGTTCATCGTTATCTGTGTTCTCTTTATGGGCGGGTACTGGCTGTGCGAAGCGGCGACCGTTCACGTTATGCTGAAATCAATGCATCCGAAAATGCGTTTTTGGAATACATGGATCGTTACAATAATCGGTCAGTATTTCAACTGCATAACCCCCAGCGCTTCGGGCGGACAGCCTATGCAGGCATATTATCTTGTGAAATTCAAGGTGCCGCTCGGAACGGGACTTACTGCGCTGCTTTCAAGGTTTATCGTTTATCAGTTCGTGCTTACGATTTATTCGATATTCACGCTGATTGTCGGGTTTGAGCAATTTGGCGACGACCTGTCGCAGAAGGGGCTTATGCCGTTTGTTTTCATCGGTTTTGTGGTGAATACTGCGGTCATTGTAGCTCTTTTTGCAATTGCTTTGTGGAAGTCGGGTACGCTGAAAGTTGCCAACTGGATAATCACTTTGCTGGCTAAAGTACACATTATCAAAAAGCCGCTCAAGTATCGCCTGTATATCACCCGTGAGGTAAACAAGTTCTATCAGAATTTCAAATTCCTCAAGAAAAATGTTAAGATCATCATAAAAGCCTGCTTCTTTACATTTATACAGCTTACGCTGTACCTTAGCATTTCCTATATCCTTTACAGAGGTTTTGGCAAGAATGATGTGAGCCTGCTTCAGATAATCTCCTATCAGGCTTATGTCCTTATGATCTCCTCGTTCATTCCCCTTCCGGGCGCTATGGGCGCGGCGGAGCTTGGCTATGCGGGATTTTTTAAGGATATTTTCGGCTCGTATACCGGCGTATCTACGATGCTGTGGAGAATATTCACGTTCTATCTGCCGATAATCGTGGGAATGGTATTCACCCTCACGCTGAAGAATAAGGGTATTGAAGAGCCTGATGAAAAAGAACTCAAAGATAAAGTTTATGAAGAGATAGTGCAGGCAGACGCCATAAGCACTGAAAATAAAGAATAACAAAAGGAAGAATGACAATGGCTGATTTAAAGCATGAGATCGAGCGCCGCAGGACGTTTGCAATCATTTCCCACCCCGACGCAGGTAAAACCACCCTTACGGAAAAGTTTCTTCTGTACGGAGGAGCGATATCCCTTGCAGGCGCGGTAAAAGGTAAAAAGAACACCAGACACGCAGTTTCCGACTGGATGGAGATCGAGAAGCAGCGTGGTATTTCCGTTACGTCCTCAGTAATGCAGTTCAATTACGAGGGATACTGCATAAACATACTTGACACCCCCGGACATCAGGACTTCTCCGAGGATAC
>CAVIFG010000170.1:1734-5213 GCA_963641955.1 Escherichia coli | reverse complement strand
CGTGTATGGGTGCCGTAAAGACGAAATGTTGACTGCTCGACCGTATGTATGGGTGTTGCATCACCCACAAAAAATCGGGGGCTGACTCATCAGCCCCCGCTCTCATCACTTCATAAAATAAAGGAAAATTATCAGCGCCAGCGAAACGCCGCAGATTATCCAATTCCGCATTATCGTGCGCTCCAGCTTCTTATCCTTCTTATCGCGGTCATCGCGTTTTGCCATGCCGATCCCTCCTTATCACGGCTTGCTTCCGAACACGGGCGAGCCGTTCTTCAATATATAAATATGCTCCACGTTCCCCGCAGAATAATCATTCCCGAGGTTGAAATCAGTCCAGTCCGCGCGGGTTATCCTTACCTGAAGCGTCAGCGTACCGCCCGATTCAAGCGTTCCTCCCGAGTAGGTGACGGCGCATTTCGTATCCGTATTGCTTCCGCTTGCGGATGTGAACTTTCCGCTCACCTTATCCGTCAGCGCCGTGTAATTCGACCCGTTCACCGCCGTGTGGTCGCACCAGAAATTCAGGTCGCTGTTCCCGTCCGCGGTGAAGAAATAGTCTATCTCAAACTTGGAAAGGTCTATCGAAGCCCCCGTGTTGTTCGTGATATTAAGCGTGAACTGTATCGTGTTGCCGTTTCCGCTCGTATTCGACTGATCCAGCGTTACCGATATCCCGCCCTTTTCCGAGGACGGATCGCTCGGTTTCGAAGTCGTGTTCGCGGCGGTGGTGGAATTGTTCGCAGTGCCGTCTGATGGCTTCGTGGTGGCAGTAGTCTGCACTATTCCCGCGGATTTTCCGTTTGGCTCCCGCCCGAAAACATGAGTTCCGCCGTCATACAGCGCAACATTCACCGCCCGTACAAGTTCGCTTCCGTTCGTCCCGACAAGCTCTGCATATGAGGGGTCGTTGTCTGCATTCCAGCCGTTGGCGCTCATGCGGAACTGAACTTCCTTTTTGTACGCGCTCTGTCCGCCGGGGTATATCTTCACGCCGCTGAAATCAATGCTCACATAATAAATATGGTTCGCCTTGTCCCATTCGTATATCCCGCCGAACTTCGCTCCGTCGGAATAGTTCAGCGAAACCTGCACGTCGGAAGCGCTTCCGCCCGCGCTGTACAGTTCGGAAAGGTCAACGAAATATCTTAATTCAAGGTTATCGGTAACGCGTGCGGGCCATGCGGTTTTGTTGTAAACCATCGCCTTTATTTCGGTGAAGCCATTGCCCTGCGCGTTTACGCGGTATTCAACGTAAAGCTCCTCGCCGGGTTCTTCAACGGCGCCGAAATTCTTCAGCGTCTTGCCGCCGTACTTGTTGTACATCTTCGCAAGCGCGCCCGTGAAGCCCGCGTTGTAGTCGTCCGCGACTTCGTTCTTGTTGTAGTCGGAAACCGTGTCGGTGTAGCTGTCGTTGGCGTCGGGGCCGCCCACCAGCGCGCCGTAAAGCGTGTGCCGTGATGTCGAGGGCTCGTTCATGTTATCGCTCCATGAGCCCTGCGATGTTCTGTGGTGAGGGTGCTCCGGGGCATTCTCGCCGTAGCCCACAACATAGCTTCTGCCCGTGCTTCCGAGGGCGTAGTTTATCTGCTTTTCGCAGAAATCCCAGTAGGTCTTGGCCTTGGAGGAGGGGCACTTGCCGCTGTCGGCATATACTGCGGCGAGGAATGCAGCTGTGGTGGCGTATCTGAGGCTTCCCCATGTATCCAGCCATGCAAGGCCTTTCGGGGTGTAGGTCACGCGCTCGCCGCCCGTGCCTGTTGTCCACCAGTCGAGGTTCTTTTCTATCTTGTCCTTGTACTTCTGCTCGCCCGTTACGGTCGCAAGCAGGAGCACAGCGCCGTTGTATGTATCGTCCCAGCACATCGTCCACTTGTAGTTTCCGCCGCACTGCGTTTCATACTGCTTCGCCTTGGAGAGGTAGCCGCTGTCGTTCGTCGCGATGTAAAGCCACATACCTGCCCATGTCAGCTCGTCGTAGAAGCCGCTCCATGAATTGTAGAAGCCGTTTGCGGCGGTGTAGCCGCTGTCGCTCTTGACGGTTTCGGCGTATTTGTAAAGCTGCTTTGCGTGGGTAAGGCATTTTTCCGAATACTTCTTGTCAACGGATTTGTAGACCGCCGCGCACGCCGCAAGGCTTGCCGCAGCCTCCGCCGCGACCGTCGAGCCGCCGTTGTTGAGGTCTACCTTGAACGACGGGCGCTCCATCTGCATAACTTCCGCGGCGCCCCACCATGAGTGATCCCTGTTTCCGTCGCCGACCTGATAATAATATACGTTTTCGGAGGGATGGCACTTGATAAGGTAGTCGTTGACCCATTTTATCGTATCGAGGGCGTACTCAAGCTGGCCGCTCTTTTCGTATGCGTCCCTGTCCTCGTAAACGCTCCATGCAAGCATTGCGGCGGTGTATGCCATCGGCAGGTTGAATTTCACGTTGTCCCCCGCATCGTACAGTCCCCCCGTAAGGTCAAGACCGACATCCGAGCCGTCGCTCATGCCGCTGTCGCCGCGCCAGTTGGTGCGGGAGGTTTTTTCGTCGATATCGCCGCTGCGCTGAAGCTCATAGAACATCAGCGATTTCTGCAACGCTTCGCCGTAGTTGAATTTTCCCGTGGAAGCCGTGCCCTCTGTGCCCTTGCCAGATTCGGTAAGACCGTTTCCCGAGGGCTTCGAGGAGGTCTGCGGCGCTGTCGTGGCGGTCGGTCGGGAGGTCGTCGTGCCCGTCGTTGATGAAGAACCCGCAGTACCCGATGTTGTGGAATTTCCCGTGGTTTCGGGGACGGACTCATCAACGGGCGCCTGCCCGCCGTCCTCCGAGGAGGTTATTTCCTCGGGGATTTCCGCGCTGTTATCCGAGGAAGTCTGCGCGGCGTCGGTGGTGCTTTCCGCTTCGGATGATACCGCAGTATTGTCCGAGGTGCTTTCGGAAATGATACCGCCCTCCGAAACAGTCTGCCCCGAGGAACAGCCGGTTATCATTAGTGACATTGCAAGAAACGCCGAGAGAAGTTTTTTTCTTAGCTTCATGGTGCCTCCGATATTATTCATAGTTATGGCAATACCGAACAGAACCCAAAAAGGTTTCTGTCCGGTGCCGTCTGATTATTCAACTATTGTGAAATGCGCGATGTAGCTCTGGAAATCGCCCCAGAGGGAGGGGATGTCGAAGCCGCTGTTCATCAGCACCTCGGCGGAATATACCCTGCCTGTTTCCTCGTGCTTGTAGTACGCGCCCTTTTTAAGACCGACAAGGCGCAGTCTGTGCAGGAACACGCTCGGTTCTTTCAGCACCTGAATGTACTCCAGCAGAGCCTCGCTCTTGTCCTTTGCGACGAACATCCACGCGTCGAAGCGGTCGTTGTCGAAGGGGTTTCCGATGCGGTACTGGTCGCCGGTGCGCACCAGCGGGTTGAATTTATTGAACTCCTCAATCTGCTTTCTGATGTTCCACTTGTCATCGTCGGAAAGCTTGGTGA
>CAVIFG010000170.1:0-1712 GCA_963641955.1 Escherichia coli | reverse complement strand
TAGCCGAACGTACCCACCATGGCAACTCTGCCCCTTGTTTCAAAGGGAGTGATTCTGCCGACGCAGTGGTTCGGGCTTGCGGAAACGTGCGCGCCGAAGCAGGAGCAGGGGTAGCACAGCGAAGTTCCGTACTGAATTTTAAGGCGCTCGATGGCGTCGGTGTCGTCGGATGTCCAAATCTGCGGCGAGTAGTACAGCATACCCGCGTCAAATCTCGAGCCGCCGCCCGCGCAGTTTTCAAGCAGCAGGTCGGGGAAATCGGTGAGCAGGCGCTCCTGTATCTCGTAAACGCCGAGAACGTAGCGGTGCCATATCTCGCGCTGTCTTTCGGGCGGGAGGACTTCGTTTCCTACCTCGCAGAGCTGGCGGTTCATATCCCACTTGACATATTCGATGTTCGCGGAGGAAAGTATCTTGTACATCTGCTCGTAGATGTAGTCGCGGACTTCCTTGCGGGAGAAGTCTATAACAAGCTGAGAGCGCGCCGTGGTGCGGGGTCTGCCGGGGATGTGGATGCACCAGTCGGGGTGAGCGCGGTAGAGGTCGCTGTCGGGGGAGATCATCTCGGGCTCGAACCAGATACCGAATTTAAGACCCAGCTTGTTGACCTCGTCGACAAGGTATTTCAGACCGCCCTTGATCTTGTTTTCGTTTACGAACCAGTCGCCGAGGGAGGAGCGGTCGTCGTTTCTGTGACCGAACCAGCCGTCGTCCATAACCAGCATTTCAATGCCAGCCTTGGCGGATTCCCGCGCGATGTCGAGCAGCTTGTCGGTGTCGAAATCAAAATATGTAGCTTCCCAGTTGTTGATGAGGATGGGGCGGCGGATGTCCTTCCACTTGCCGCGGGTGAGGTTGTGGCGCATTACGTCGTGGAACGTGCGGCTCATGTTTCCGATACCGTTTGCGGAGAACACCATGATAACTTCAGGCGCCTGAAATTCCTCGCCGCACTCAAGGTGCCAGCTGAAATCATAGGGATTTATACCCGAGAAAACACGGGTCTTTTCGTACTGATTTACCTCGCAGCCCGCAACGAAGCTTCCCGAATAGCACAGCGCAAAGCCGTAGCAGTCGCCGTAGTCCTCGGTCGCCTTGTGGTCGACGATGGCGATGAAATTATTGTGCGCATGGCTTGTGGAGCCGCGGCAGCTGTCAACGAGCTGCTTGCCGAAGTGCAGGGGATTTCTCTGCACATGACGCTCGCGCGCCCATGTGCCGTAGAGGGTTATCATGTCATAGTCCTTGCTGTCAAGCTCGACGCAGGTGGAAAGCAGCCTGCGGAGCTCCAGCGGGTCTGCGCCGCCGTTGCGAACCTTTACGGAGCGGGTGATAACGTCCAGCTTTTCGAAAACGGTGTACTGGAGGGTGATCTGAAGCCCGTTCAGCGGGTCCTTGCAGAATACCTCAAGGCTAGTGCACTCGTCGTCGCTGTTTGCGTATGTTGCGGGAAGTCCCTCAAGCTTCTTCTTGCCCTTGTAGATGTTATATCCCTCGTAATAGCACTCGCAGGCGCTCATGCCGTTCTTGTCCATAAGCTGCATACAGGGCTCGCGGAAATCCGCAACGCCGCTTGTCGGGAACTCTATCGCGGCGCAGTCGAAGCTGTGGGGACCCATCGCGTCGTGGACGGCGGGCACGAACGGCTCGTCGTTGGGAATGCGCATCATGTGGGTGATATCCGTTTCGGGGATGGAAGCACCGTAGTACAG
>CAVIFG010000169.1:0-5219 GCA_963641955.1 Escherichia coli | reverse complement strand
GATGTGCATACATTAGGCTCGACAATGCGGCAGAGCGATTCATCGGCGGTGGTGACGGTCATCTGAACGACCGCTTTTGCTTGTTTGTTGATATTGTCCAGCAGGTCGATGTCCCGCAGGATAAGGTCGGATTTGGTCTGAACGGCGGCGCCGAAGCGCTCTCGCCCTATGATTTCAAGGCAGCGGCGGGTCAGTTTCAGCTCCTTTTCTATGGGGAGGTACGGGTCGCTCATGGCGCCTGTGCCAATCATGCAGCGGCGGCGCCTGGATTTTAGCGCGGCGGCAAGCAGCTCCGGGGCGTTCTGCTTGACCTCGATATCCTCAAAATCGTGCGGCATATTGTAGCAGTCGCTGCGGGCGTCGCAGTATATGCACCCGTGCAGGCAGCCGCGGTAGATGTTCATGCCGTTGCTTTGCGATAATATTCCTTTGACATTTACGATATGCATATAATGCTCCGTTCATTAAAAATCTATCTATGAACATTATAATACTATAATAATGCATTGTCAAGAACAAACCGCATAACAGCGCGGTTTTCTGAACATGATAGTAATATTGCATAAAGAATTATTAAAAAATATTACCGAGTTTGTGATATTTTTTTCAAAAAACACTTGACAAATCGTGAAAAACATGATAAATTATATTTAGCACTCAAGGAGAAAGAGTGCTAAACCGAATAAGCAATTCGGAATCAGTCGGAAAGGATGGTCGGCGTGGATACAAGGGCAATGAAAATACTCGCGGCGATAGTCGATGAGTATATCCGCACAGGCGAGCCTGTCGGTTCAAAGGCTCTCGCAGAAAGAGAAGATATCACGGTATCCTCGGCTACTATCAGAAACACGATGGCGGCTCTCGAGCAGGAGGGCTATCTTGACCACCCGCACACATCAGCGGGCAGGGTGCCCACCTACAAGGGATTCAGATATTACATCGACAACCTGATGTCCCCCGTACCCATCGACGAGGATGAGATCGCCGCAATAGACGGTCTGCTCGGGGATGGAGCGGTTACGGACGACGCTATCGTTGAGAACGCTTCCACGGCGCTCGCCGAAATAACGAAATGCGCGGCTATTTCAACCAACCACGCTTCGAAGTTCTCGGTGATAACCAAGGTGGATGTCATTCCGACGGGACGCAGAATGTACGTCCTGCTGCTGATAGCTTCAAACGGAGCGATAAAGAACAAGGCCTGCCGGATGGAGTTCGATTTTACGAACGAGCAGATGGCGGATTTCACGGGATTTCTCAACGAACACCTGCGTGGCGTGAACCTCGAGAATATGTCCGAGGAATACATCGCAAAGATGGCACAGGCGCTCGGCGGTTATATGCTGTCGCTCTCGCCGCTGCTTCATGCGGTGTACGAGCTTTCGGAAGAAATGATGAGGGACAGCGTTGAGGTTAAGGGCGAGGCAAATCTGCTGGCGTGCAACGAGTTCCCGATGGATGATGTGGTAAGGTTCCTGTCGCAGAAGAGCGAGCTTTCGGGAATGCTTGACAACGCACTCTCGGGAATAAATATCCGCTTCGGCGAGGAGGACAACGAGTTCGCGATATCGAATTCGACCCTCGTAAGTGCGAATTACTACAAGGACGGAAAGCCCGCAGGCACGATAGGTGTTATAGGACCGCTAAGACTGGATTACCGCAAGGTAATTCCTTATATAGAATATCTCAGCCGAAAGGTTACGCGAATGCTTTCGCAGGAAAGCCCCGCGCAGATAGAAAGCGAGGAGAAGGATAAGAATGACAGATAGCGAAGAGATAAAGCAGGAGGAAGCCGTACAGGAAGCCGCCGAGGAAACAGCGGAAACAACCGTTGAGCCCGCAGCCGAGGAACAGGCAGCAGAGGACAGCGAAGCCGAAAAGGTAGCTGCCGAGCTTGCGTCGGTTAAGGATCAGCTGCTGCGCACGATGGCAGAGTACGACAACTTCAGAAAGCGCTCCGCACGCGAGAAGGACGCGCTCCGCGCGGATATCATCACAACAGTGACCTCGCAGTTCCTGCCGGTTATGGATAACCTGATAAGGGCGCTGGAGGCTGACTGCTCCGATGAAAAATACAAGCAGGGCGTTCAGATGATCTACGACAGCTTCATGAGTACGTTAAAGAACCTTGGGGTCGAGGAGATCGAAAGCGACGGCGCGGATTTTGATCCCGCCATGCATCAGGCTGTTCAGCGCGTTGACGACAGCGGGCTGGAGAGCGGCAAGGTCGCAAAGACCTTTGCAAAGGGCTACAAGATAAATGACAAGGTCATCCGCTTCGCAATGGTAGCGGTGGCAAACTAAACAAGATAAATTGAACGGAGGAATTCATTATGGGAAAGATCATTGGTATTGACCTGGGTACAACTAACAGCTGTGTATCCGTTATCGAGGGCGGCGAGCCCGTTGTAATCACTAACTCCGAAGGCAGCAGAACAACTCCTTCCGTAGTTGCATTCACTAAGGACGGCGAAAGACTGGTCGGCCAGCTGGCAAAGAACCAGGCCGTTCAGAATCCCGAAAAGACCGTTATCTCCATCAAGCGCCACATGGGCAGCGATTATAAGGTAGACATCGACGGCAAGAAGTACACTCCTCAGGAGATCTCCGCGATGATACTTCAGAAGCTCAAGACCGACGCAGAAGCATACCTCGGCGAGAAGGTTACGGACGCTGTTATCACAGTTCCCGCATACTTCACCGACTCCCAGCGTCAGGCAACAAAGGACGCAGGTCAGATCGCAGGCCTGAACGTTCAGCGTATCATCAACGAGCCTACAGCCGCTGCACTGGCTTACGGCGTTGACAAGGAAGAAGAGCAGAACATCGTTGTATACGACCTCGGCGGCGGTACATTCGATGTATCCGTTATCAACATCGGCGACGGCGTACAGGAAGTTCTTGCAACAGCAGGTAACAACCACCTCGGCGGCGACGACTTCGACCAGAGAATCATTGATTTCCTGAGAGAAGAGTTCAAGAAGTCCGACGGAATCGACCTTTCAAACGATAAGTTCGCAATGCAGAGATTAAAGGATGAGGCGGAAAAGGCAAAGATCGCTCTGTCCAACTCCACATCCGTAAACATCTCCATCCCCTATATCACCGCAGATGCAACAGGTCCTAAGCACCTGAACGTTACACTTTCCAGAGCTAAGTTCAACGACCTGACCGCAGACCTCGTTGAAGCTACAATGGGCCCGCTGAAGCAGGCTATCAGCGACTCCGGCCTTGCAAAGAACGAGATCCACAAGATCCTGCTGGTCGGCGGTTCCACCCGTATCCCCGCTGTACAGGAAGCAGTAAAGAACTTCCTCGGCGCAGAGCCTTTCAAGGGCATCAACCCCGATGAGTGCGTATCCATCGGTGCGGCAATTCAGGGCGGCGTCCTCAATAAGGAAGTAAGCGGCATTGTTCTGCTGGATGTAACTCCTCTGTCCCTCGGTATCGAAACCGCAGGCGGCGTTTGCACCAGAATGATCGACAGAAATACCACAATTCCTACAAAGAAGAGCCAGGTATTCTCCACCTACGCAGACAACCAGCCCAGCGTTGATATCAACGTACTTCAGGGCGAGCGCGAGTTTGCAAAGGACAACAAGTCCATCGGTAACTTCCGTCTGGATGGCATCGCTCCCGCACCCCGCGGAATCCCGCAGATCGAAGTTACATTCGATATCGATGCAAACGGTATCGTAAACGTATCCGCAAAGGACCTCGGCACAGGCAAGGAGCAGCACATCTCCATCACCGCTTCCACCAACATGAGCAAGGAAGATATCGACAAGGCAGTCAAGGAAGCAGAAGCTTTCGCGGCTGAGGATAAGAAGCGCAAGGAAGATGTCGACGCCCGCAACGAGGCTGACTCGATGGTATACCAGATTAAGAAGTCCATGACCGACTTCGGCGATAAGGTATCCGCTGACGACAAGGCAAAGGTAGAGCCCAAGATCACAGCACTTGAGGAAGCGCTCAAGGGCACAGATATCGAGGCTATCAAGAAGGCTAAGGAAGAGCTTCAGACAGCATTCTACGAGGTAGCCGGCAAGATCTATCAGGCAAACGGCGGCAACCCCGAGGATATGGCCGCTGCGGCGCAGGCTGCGCAGAACGCCGCACAGGACAACGGCAACAACGGCGGCAATGACGACGGCGCGGTAGACGTAGAGTATACCGAGAAGTAATTCCGGGCGGCACTTGAGATCAGACTGCTGCGCTTGAAGTGTCGGTAAATATAGGCAGCGCCTTGGGGCATATTGCCGCAGGGCGCTGCTTTATACCGAGCATAAATTCCGTTCAAGGCGGTGAAATTTTTCCCGTAAAGGATTGATGATATATGGAAAAAAGAGATTATTATGAGGTGCTGGGGCTTCAGAAGGGCGCAACAGACGACGAAATAAAGAAAGCCTATCGTAAGATGGCGAAGAAATATCACCCCGACCTTAACCCCGACGACCCCGAGGCAGAGGCAAAGTTCAAGGAAGTCAATGAGGCAAACCAGGTGCTTTCTGACCCGGAAAAGCGTGCGAAGTATGACCAGTTCGGTCATGCGGGCGTTGACCCGAGCTACGGCGCGGGTGCGGGCGCAGGCGGCTTCGGCGGATTCAGCGGCGGCTTCGACGGCGTTGACCTCAGCGACATTTTCGGTGATATTTTCGGAGGAATGAGCGGCGGCTTCGGCGGCTCGCGCTCCTCGGGCGGAAGCGCGAATGCGCCCCGCCGCGGCACGGATATAGCCGTTCAGCTCGACATCAGCTTCATGGAAGCCTGCAAGGGTGTTTCGCATGACATAACCGTAAACAGGGTAGAGGACTGCCCCGACTGCAAGGGCACAGGCGCAAAGGCGGGAACCACCGCCAAGACCTGCCCGGACTGCAAGGGCACGGGTCGTATCAACGTTCAGCAGCGCACCATGTTTGGTTCTATGATGAGCCAGCGTCCCTGCACAAAGTGCGGCGGCAAGGGCAAGATCATCGAAAATCCCTGCCCGAAGTGCAGCGGCTCCGGCAAGGTGAATATGCGCAAGACCGTCAGCGTTAAGGTGCCCGCAGGCATCGACAACGGCATGACGCTCAACGTGCGCGGACAGGGCAACGCGGGCAGCAACGGCGGTCCCCGCGGCGACCTTAAGGTTCGTATCACCGTCCGCAAGGATCCGATGTTCGAACGCGAGGATTACAATATCTGGATAGATTTCCCGATAACATATACACAGGCGG
>CAVIFG010000168.1:0-5250 GCA_963641955.1 Escherichia coli | reverse complement strand
AAATCGTTTAAACCAACAACGCGGAGCGTATTTATTACGCCCCTGTTGCGGAAACAGCTTCCCCTCGCTCCGCTCGGGAGCGCCGTTTCCGCGCGCCTTGACGGCGCAAACGTCAGCTTTGCAATCAAAAGTCCTCTCCCTTTTGCATAATGATACATAATATATTGTATCAGATTTTATCGGAAAAAACAAGGGATTTTTTATAAAATCGGTTGAAAAACCGCGCGGGTTGTGTTAAAATATGTAGTGGCTTGTAAATAAACATAGAAATCAAGGTAAAAGGGAATATAATGGTGCAGACAAAAAATTCTTCGCTCTCTTATAAAGAGGGCTTCAAGGACGGGCTTCCGATAGCGCTCGGATACCTCTCGGTGTCGTTCACTTTCGGCATCACCGCCGTGAGCATGGGGCTTTCCCCGCTCACCGCAATACTTATCTCAATGACAAACCTCACCTCCGCGGGTCAGGTCGCGGGCATAGGCATCATCGCCGCGGGCGGCGGGTACATAGAAATGGCACTGACACAGCTTATCATAAATATGCGCTACGCGCTGATGTGCCTTTCGCTGTCGCAGAAGCTTGAACAGAAATACTCCATCCGCGACAGAATAATCACCGCTTTCGGCATAACCGACGAGGTTTTCGCGGTGGCTGCAGGAAAAGGCCGCGATGTTTCCGCGCGGTATATGTACGGGCTAATAACGCTGCCGTATATCTTCTGGGCGGCAGGAACAGCCTTCGGCGCGATACTCGGCGGCATCCTCCCCGATTTCATCAAATCCGCCCTCGGAATAGCGATCTACGGAATGTTCATCGCGATAGTCATCCCCCCCGCAAAAAAGAGCCGCGGTGTGCTCGGCGTTGCGGTGGTCGCCGCCATACTCAGCTGCATTCTGTACTATGTGCCGATATTCAGCTTCATCTCTTCGGGCATTTCAATAATAATCTGCACGATTATCGCCGCCGCCCTCGGTGCGCTGCTCTTTCCGCAGGATATAAAGGAGGACAGCGAAAATGAATGATATTCAGTACCTGTGCATAAGCGTCGCAGTCATGGCACTCGTAACATACCTTATAAGAATGCTCCCCCTTGCGGCGTTCAGAAAGAAAATAACCTCGAAGTTCCTGATGAACTTCCTGTTTTACGTCCCCTACGCAGTTCTCAGCGCAATGACCATCCCCGCGATATTTTACAGCAGCGGCTCGATATGGAGCGCCATAGCGGGATGTATCGTCGCGGTGGTGCTGGCGTTCTTCGAGAAAGGTCTGCTCACCGTTGCGGTGTGCGCCTGCGGCGGAGTTTTTGTTACGGAAATGATCATGCGCCTTGCGGGTGCAATGTGATTTTAAGGAGTATTTTATGAAATTGATGTTCGGTTCCGATATCCACGGCTCGGCGCTGTGGTGTGAAAAACTCATCGAGGCATACCGCCGCGAGGGCGCAGAGCGGCTCTGCCTGCTCGGGGATATCCTCTACCACGGCCCCCGAAACGACCTGCCCGAGGGTCACGCACCAAAAAAGGTCATCGCAATGCTCAACGAAATCAAGGACGAGCTTATCTGCGTGCGCGGAAACTGCGACACGGAAGTCGATCAGATGGTGCTGGAATTTCCTGTGCTGTCGGACAGCGCGGTGATATTTGTCGACGGGCATACGTTTTTCCTCTCCCACGGGCACCACTTCAACCCCGATAAGCTCCCGCCGCTGAAAAAAGGCGACGTTCTTATAAACGGGCACACCCATGTCCCCAAAGCAGTGATCGTCGACGGCGTCCACTGCCTTAACGACGGCTCCGCGGCCCTCCCGAAAGAAAATTCCCCGCACAGCTATATGACTTACGAGGACGGCGTTTTCGAGATAAAGGATATGGACGGCAACGTTTTTCTGCGGCATGAAATAAAATGAAACCCCAAAAAGCATACGGCGGCAAACATTTCTCTTGACAAACAGCCGGCGTTGTGATATTATTAAAAAGTAAACAATCTAACTTGCCCTTATAAACCTATGACGCGGAAGTAAAAATGTCCGTGCGCCCACAGAGAGCGGCTGTCGCTGAGAATGCCGCGGAACGCAGTTCATTACAATGGTCCGCTGAGGGCGCGGTCAAAGGCGCTTTGCGCCGAGTATTCCGCGACGTCGTGCGGGCGTTAACCGCAGGGACATACAACGTGTCCGAAAGCGATAAGGTGGCACAACGGTCAGACATCTGCTCCGTCCTTATAGCAGCGCACTGCGCGTGCTTGAGGGCGGTTTTTTGTTTCAATATCTTGAAAGGAAACATATATCATGAAAGCAAAAAAGAGAATTTTCAGCGGCATTCAGCCCACCAACACCCCGCACCTCGGAAACTATCTCGGCGCGATGGTGAACTGGGTAAAGTTGCAGGATGAATACGACTGCACCTACAGCATCGTAGACCTCCACTCCATCACTGTAAGACAGGATCCCGTCAAGCTGCGCAATCAGATCAAGGAAAGCTACGCGCTGCTTATCGCGATGGGTCTTGATCCCGAAAAATCCACCCTCTTCGTACAGGGTCACAACCCCAACCATGCAGAGCTTTCGTGGATACTCTCCTGCTACACGCAGTTCGGCGAGCTTTCCCGCATGACCCAGTTCAAGGATAAGTCCGCAAAGCACCCCGACAACATCAACGCGGGTCTGTTCACCTACCCCGTACTCATGGCGGCGGATATCCTGCTGTATCAGGCGGACCTCGTGCCCGTCGGCGTAGACCAGTCCCAGCACCTCGAGCTTGCACGCAACATCGTTCAGCGCTTCAACGGCATATACGGCGATGTGTTCACCATGCCCGAGGGCTATATCACCAAGACCACCGCAAAGGTAATGTCGCTTCAGGAGCCGACAAAGAAGATGTCCAAGTCCGACGAAAACCCCAACGCTTCCGTATGGATACTCGACGACAAGGATACCGTTATCCGCAAGTTCAAGCGCGCCGTTACCGACAGCGAAGCCGAGGTATGCGCTCGCGAGGGCAAGGACGGTATCATCAACCTTATGTCCATCTACTCCGCCGTTACCGGCAAGACCTTTGAGGAGATAGAGAGCGAATTTGCCGGCAAGGGCTACGGCGACTTCAAGCTTGCCGTCGGCGAGGCAACAGCGGATATGCTCGCGCCTATGCAGGCAGAGTTCAAGCGTATCTTTGCAGACAAGGGATATCTTGAAAACTGCATGAAGCAGGGCGCGGAAAAGGCGTTCAAGGCTTCCAGAAAAACACTTACAAAGGTTCAGAAGAAGGTCGGATTTGTCACTTTCTGATGAACAGCACCGCCGCATTTGTTTAAAATTTAGAAAAACAGCATGAATAACGCGCAGAGTGTTGTGATATGTAACAAAAATGCGTCCGCAGGACAAATTGTGCTTGCATTTTGGCGTGTTTTCTGTTACAATATTATTTGTTACTGAATAAATCAATATCCTATTATAGAGAGGTAGGTGCTCAGAATGGCTAAATGTGAAATCTGCGGCAAGAGCGTAACTTTCGGAATCAAGGTTTCTCACTCTCACAGACGCAGCAACAGAACCTATAAGCCGAACGTAAAGAAGGTAAAGGCTATCGTGAACGGAACTCCCTGCAGAGTTAATGCCTGCACACGCTGCCTGCGCTCCGGTCTTGTACAGAGAGCGGTTTGATTTTAATTTCGGATAAATTAGGATCTCAGAATTCGATCCCCCTTCATCTGAAGGGGGATTTTTCTGTGCTATATTGCTCTTTACAATGGGTCGAAAAAGTGATATAATAAATTCGTAAACTATATTTTTTACGAAAAGGAAGTTATTTTTATGTATAAACAGTTTTCCGACCGCGTCGCTTCTCTTCAGCCGTCGGCGATACGCGAGATATTAAAGTTCACCTCCGACCCGTCCGTCATCAGCTTCGCGGCGGGCAACCCCGCCCCCGAGGCGTTCCCCACGGACATTATCGCAAAACTCTCCGCCGATATATTTGCCGAGGAGCCGATAAACGCCCTACAGTATTCCGTTACCGAGGGCTACGCGCCGCTGCGCCGGCGCCTTGAAAAGGACCTCCGCAAAGACGGACTGTTCCGCGACGGAGATATGCTCGTTATCACCTCCGGCGCACAGCAGGCCATCGAAACAACAGCTAAGATACTCTGCAACGAGGGCGATGTGATCCTCTGCGAGGATCCCTCCTTCGTCGGTTCGCTGAACGCATTCAGAAGCTACGGCGTAAGGCTTGTCGGCGTTCCCATGGACGATGACGGTATTGTTCCCGAGCTGCTCGAAAAGGCGCTCATCGACAACCCCACCGCAAAATTCATCTATACCATCCCCAACTTCCAGAACCCCACCGGCAGAACAACTACCCTTGAGCGCCGCCGCATGATGTTGGATATCGCCAAGAAATACGGCGTGTATATCCTCGAGGATAACCCCTACGGTGCGCTTCGCTTCGCGGGAGAAAATGTAACATCCATAAAGCAGCTCGACACCGACGGCCATGTTCTGTATGCAGGCACTTTCTCGAAAACACTCGCCCCGGGACTGCGCGTGGGCTATCTTCTCGGCAGCGAGGAGATCATCAAAAAGGCAGTAGTAGGCCTGCAAACCAGCACGGTACATACCAACATCTGGGCGCAGATGCTCACCTACCGCTTCCTCGAAACTGTTGATTTTGACAAGCACCTTGAGCGCCTCCGCGGAATTTACCGCGCAAAATGCTCCCGTATGCTGGACGGGCTGAAAAAAGGCCTGCCCGAGTGCGTTAAGCTCACCGAGCCGCAAGGCGGCCTGTTCATCTGGGCGACCCTCCCCGACAGCGCAGACATGAACGCATTCTGCAAGGCGGCGGTACAAAACAAGGTCGCAGTAGTGCCCGGAAATGCATTCTGCGCCGACGAAAGCGCAGTTTCGCATTCGTTCAGATTAAATTACTCCACCCCCACGGACGAGCAGATAGACAAGGGCGTAGAAATCCTCTGCAACGTAGCAAAGGACTTCCTGAAATAACACCAAAAGCGGAAGCAAATGTTTCCGCTTTTTTATTTTAAAAGTTCTACCCCCACCATCCCCCGCAAGCGCGTAATTTCATAAGTGCAAATCCATCGCTGGTACATATTACGTTGCAGCCACCTGCAAGAGCCTAAGCCAAGCATTACAATAAAGTCGCGAAGCGAGATAAACTTTTCAAAATGTAAGGCGCGTAAAACTTTAAGGAAAGAGGTGGGGGTTAGGAAAAGGGGAGCGCGAGGGGAGAAACTATG
>CAVIFG010000167.1:0-5309 GCA_963641955.1 Escherichia coli | reverse complement strand
CCGCTTTGGCTCGTTCGGGTCTTATAAATTCGGCTCGTTTATGAACGAATGGGAGTGGGAATGGGTGCTCGGAAGCTTCCGCCGCTCCACAGGCTCTTTTGCGGGGACATCCTACCGCGCAGGCTCGTTCGGTTTCGGTTCGTTCGGCTCGTTTAGGTATGGATCATTCGGGTCGTTCCGCTTCGGCTCGTTCGGGAACGGAATGCTGCCGTTCGGCGTGTTCCCCCGCGACAAGTACGGAAGCCTTGTCATGTTCATGGATGAATACGACCGCATTATGTACGAAACACTGAAAAAATGCCCCCTCGACCGCTTCGGTTACGGCATTCACATAATATAAAAATGGACGCGATACACATTATTTCTACCGCGCCCTTTTTTGCAAAGGGCGGCTCCTCCTACCGTATGGAGGATTTTGATTTGTACTGCATGGCGCTCTCCGCGCTGTGCTGGCGGAAGCTTAACGGCAATATAACCCTGTATGCCGACAAGCCCGCCGCGGAATATTTCCGCCGCATAGGCATGGAGCCGATATGGAACGGGATAAACGTCTGTATTCCCGACGACATGGAGGGTATCGACCCGAAAATGTTCTGGGCTGGCGGAAAGCTGCTCGCCCTGCGGGAAGCCCACGCCCCCGTCGTAATGCTGGACACCGACCTTATCGTATGGAAGCGCCTGTCCTTTGGGAACGAAATAATCGCCGCCCACCGCGAGGATCTCTCGCCGGATATATACCCGCCGCTCGGGTATTTCCGCACAAGGGGGCACATCCTGCCGCAGTTCAGCGAGAGCGTCCTGCCGCTGAACACTGCGTTTCTGTATATTCCCGACGAGGATTTCAAGTCGTTCTACACCTCGCAGGCGATAGCTTTCATGAAATCCGCCGTGCCGTCGGAGGACTACCTGTGCAACATGGTTTTCGCCGAACAGCGCATGGCGGCAATGTGCGCGGAATACACAAACACCCCCGTGCGCACCCTGCTGGAAAAGGACGCGCTGTTCTTCCCGCAGGACGATTTCACGCATCTCTGGGGAGCAAAGCAGGCAATGCAGGATGACCCCGCCCTCCGCGAGGATCTGATAAAAAGATTCCGAGCGCGCCTGCTGAAGGATTTCCCCGAATATTCATTTATAGCGGACATTATCGCCGCGCAGTGAGTGAATATTCCCCCGCCGTTTCCGTATAATAAGGAAAGATTTTTTAAGGGGGAATTACCATGCTCATTTCCGCAAGGAATTTATGCAGATACTATACCGTCGGCGGGCAGTGCGTAAGGGCGCTCGACGGCGTGAGCCTTGATATCGACGACGGGGAATATGTCACTGTCGTTGGAGCCAGCGGCTCGGGAAAATCCACGCTGATGAACATTCTGGGCTGCCTTGACCTGCCAAGCTCGGGCAGCTATTTTCTCGACGGGGAGGATGTTTCCACCCTCGCGGACAGCACCCTGAGCCGTATCAGAGGGATAAAGATAGGATTCATTTTTCAGAGCTTTAACCTTATCCCGGGACTTACCGCCCTCGAGAATGTAGAGCTGCCGCTGATGTACCGCCATGTTCCGAAAAAGACCCGCCGCGAGATAGCGCTTGCCGCCCTCGACAGCGTAAGGCTTTCCGACCGCGCGCACCATCGCCCCTCGGAAATGTCCGGCGGACAGCAGCAGCGCACCGCGATAGCCCGCGCCATCGCCGCCGAGCCGTCGCTGATACTTGCCGACGAACCCTGCGGCAACCTCGACAGCCGCTCGGGTGCAGAGGTGCTGGATATTCTCTCCGCCCTCAACAAAAGCGGCAAGACCATCGTAATGATAACCCACAGCGAGCAGACCGCCCGACAGGCTCAGCGGCTTGTAAGGATCTCCGACGGGAAGCTTGTGACATAACAGACATATCGGAGGAATTTCTATGACATTACAGGATATGATAGACGACAGCCGCCGCATTGTTTTCTTTGGCGGCGCAGGGGTTTCCACCGAAAGCGGCATACCCGACTTCCGCAGTGCGGACGGACTTTACAACCAGAAATACGCCTACCCGCCCGAGCAGATAGTAAGCCACAGCTTCTTTATGCGCCACACGGAGGAATTTTACCGCTTCTACCGCGACAGGATGATATTCCCCGACGCAAAGCCGAACGCCGCGCACCTGAAACTTGCGGAGCTGGAACGCGCGGGAAAGCTTTCCTGCGTGATAACGCAGAACATCGACGGGCTTCATCAGGCGGCGGGAAACAGGAATGTAATAGAACTTCACGGAAGCGTGCACCGGAATCACTGTATGTCCTGCGGGAAGAAATACCCGCTTTCCGCGGTGACGGAGAGCACGGGGATACCGCGCTGCTCCTGCGGCGGGGTAATAAAGCCCGACGTAGTGCTGTATGAGGAGAGCCTTGACGACGGCGACCTCACCCGCGCAATGACAGAAATATCCGAGGCGGATATGATGATTATCGGCGGGACTTCGCTCGCAGTTTACCCTGCGGCAGGGCTGGTCAGGTTTTTCAAGGGCAAGCATCTTGCGGTTATAAATAAGTCGGCGATAAGCGCCGACAGCACCGCCGAGCTTGTGATCGCCGACGCCATCGGCAAGGTCATGAGCGAGATATGCTGCTGAAGAGCAGGAGTGCTTTCGCCAAGCATAGGCGCCGTCATGGTGCTTTTAATTGCAAATTTGTTTACGCTCACCGCTGTGGGATATAATTAATACGCTCCGCGTTGTTGGTTTAAACGATTTAATAAATTTCTTTTCGCACAAATGCGAGTGGAGCACCGTTGGTGGAGGAGGAAACTACGTTTCCTACCTCCCCCAAGGGTTCTCCCCTCGCGCTCCCCTCTCCCTAACCCCCACTTCTTTCCTTAAAGGTTTTCGCACCTTACGCTTTGAGTGGTTTATCTCGCTCCGCGACTTTATTGTAATGCTTGGCGTAGGCTCTGGTAGGTGGTCACAACATTATATGTACACTCAATGGAATTGCACTCATGGGAGGGCGCGACGCATCGCATTGCTTCGCTCGCTGGGCGTGATGTGATTTAACGTGGACACTTTTTGCGACCGCACATTAATGTCTAATTTGCACTCAATTTGCAGGCGCCTGTCAGAGCATATAAAATTTTACGGCGGATTCTAAATTGTGCGAAAACGTGTATCAAAAAAGCAACAAACGCGAAAAAACAACATCCAACTCGCGAAGCGAAAAGAAACCTATCCCATGCAAAGGGCGTTTACACTTCAGGAAAGAGGTAGGGGTTAGGGAGAGGGGAGCGCGAGGGGAGAACCCTTGGGGGAGGTAGGAAACGTAGTTTCCTCCTCCACCAACGGTGCTCCACTCGCAATTGTGCGAAAAGAAATTTATTATAATGTCTGAACCAACAGCGTAGCTGTAATTTACTACTGTGCCTTGCGGCACGAGCCGCTTTTTCCAAAGCAACAATTTGCAATTAAAAAAGCACCTTGGGCGGTGCCACCGCCCATCCTCACTGCGTTCGGATGGAGCGCTGGCGCCGCGGCGCCTTAACGGCGCCTATGCTTGGCGAAAGCGCCTTTGGAAGCAATCAGCGGGGCTGCCGCCCCTCCTCACGACGTTCGGAGGGAACGTCATCCCCGCGCGCCTTGACGGCGCAGCGTCATATTTTGCGATAAAAGGAGTTACGATGGAAGAGATACGAACCGTCACTTATCAGTGCCCGAACTGCAACGCAGCTCTCGAATACGACAATGCAAGCGGCACCTTCCGCTGTAAATACTGCGACGGCAGCTTCACCGAGGAGCAGATAAAATCGCTGTTCCGCGAGAACGAGGAAATGCCGCTGGATATCGACGAGCCCGAGCTAACCCCCGAACAGCAGGAGGACGAGGATTTCTCGGGGCAGAGCGCACTCTATACCTGTCCAAACTGCGGCGCGGGCGTTATCTGCGATTCTCTCACCGCCTCGACGCGGTGCTGCTTCTGCCATACCCCCGTTATCCTCTCCGGACGGCTCTCCGGCGAGTATAAGCCTGATATGATAATCCCGTTCTGCACCACGCGGCAGCTTGCCGAAAGCTCGTTCAAGGAATACATAAAAGGAAAATTCCTGCTGCCCCGTGGCTTCAAAAGCGAGGCGCAGATAAACAATATCTCCGCCATGTACGTTCCCTACTGGCTGAAAAGCGCTATAACCACCGCGCACCTCAACGCCGAGGGCAGGATAGTTAGAACATGGCGCGTCGGCGATACCCGCTACACCAACACGAAAATATTCAACGTCAACCGCGCCGCGGAACTGGCGTTCGTGCGCGTTCCCTGCGACGGCTCAAAGCGTATCGATGATTCTCTCATGGAAAGCATCGAGCCGTTCAATTACAGCGGTCTGAAGCCTTTTTCAATGTCATATCTCTCGGGCTGCGCTGCCGAAAAGTACGACGTAACTCAGGAAGAAGCCGCCGCGCGCATAAATCAGCGTATCCGCGAGGGCGCCGAGGAGACCCTAAGAAAAAGCGTCGAGGGTTATTCCTCCGTCAACGTTATAAATTTCGCGCTGAATTTTGAAAAACAGCGGTATATTTACGCGCTGTTCCCTGTGTGGTTTCTGAACTATACATACCGCGGCAAGGACTACGCTTTTGCCATGAACGGTCAGACGGGCGCAATGTTCGGCTCCCTGCCCGTAAGCCGCATAAAAGCTTTCCTGTTCGGCGCGGGGATATTCCTCGCAACCACCGCCGTTGCCGCTCTGATAGGAGGTGTCTGCTTTGCCGTTTAAGAGATTTGCAGCCATCATCACCGCCGCTCTTCTTTTCTGCGGGATGATATCCGTTTCCGCCGCCGCAAAGGCTTATTCATGGCTGAATGATGATTTAGGGATACTTTCCTCGTCGGATTATCTGGACGCCCACGACGCCGTGACCGCCGCCGCAGACCTTTCCGACATCAACACCGCCGTTATAATAACCGACCTCGGGCAGGACGACGATGATACTTCCCGCAGAAGCTATGCCGAGGATTATTATAACAGGCACTTTGCCTCCTCCGACGGCGCCGCTGTCCTTATCGTGGATATCGACCCCGATACATTGCTTGATTACCTCTACATATATCTTCAGGGCAGCGCATACGACCTTTATGACAGCCATATCCACGATGTGTATTCCGATATGTCCGCTGCCATTGACGCGGGCGGAGTTGGCAGCGGTATCATCGCATTCGCGGACGACCTGTACGCCATCGCCGACGGTTCTTATGGCGGCAGTGATGATACTGCGGCTTCATCCGCGTTCAAGGGCGTGCTTTCCGACCTCGAGTGGAAATTCACCTCTGCGCAGATAAG
>CAVIFG010000166.1:3657-5311 GCA_963641955.1 Escherichia coli | reverse complement strand
GTTATGCACGATACTGGAATCATCAATATTTGATTTAAAGGCGAAACAGCTCTTTGGAGTTTTCCTTGTGTATTCCATTCTGTTTAGCGCTATATTTAATTTGCTGATTTTAATAGGATATTATAGCGATGATATCAATAAATTTATATCCGATACTAATATATCCCTTGTCGTTTTCATATTAGCATGTTTCTTAATTGTAATACTACTGGTAATTGCAGCGCGTGCTATCTTAAGAAAAATTAGAGGCACAGAATAACAATCTGCTAATGTCACTTATGGTATTATACCATAAAATGAAAGGAATGTCAATATGTTTGGTGAATATATTTCAATGAAACGTAAAGCGATGGGTTTATCACTAGCTAAGCTGGCGAAGCTTTCAGGACATCCCGTGTCATCTATCCACGGCATTGAAAATGGAGATAATCAGAATCCGCGATTTGAAATCATCATTGATCTGTGCAACACATTAAATGTTAGCCTTGATGAAATGAAAGCTGCTTTTACCGAAGGACGACAGAAAAATGATCAGAATATACAGGATCGCCACCGTGGTGACCCTACTTTTATAGAAAGGACATAAAATGGGTAAGTACAAATATTCCAAAGACGATTACTATCGTCTGACAAACGCTTCCTGCATTGATGTTGCACTCGCGCTTGGCATGGAAATCAACGAAAAAGCCAGCGATAATAAAGCGTGGAAGATGAAAGGCGAACAGGGACTGTGCATATACCGTGAGGGTAATAACTGGTACCGCTTTTCTGATGGGCGTCATGGATTTCCTATCGACCTCGTAAAAAACAAACTCTGCTGTTCCACAGAACAGGCGCTTGATTTTATTGCGAAGAATGTTCTTACCGGTGTTTCCGAACAGGTAACGTTCACCAAAAGAAAATCTGCCCCAAAAGAATTACCGAAAGAAAAAAACTTTGCTGTGCCTGCACATGATATCAGACCAGACAGAGTGTTTGCGTATCTTGCCAAAACCCGTGGCATTGACTCCGAAATCATCAAAACAATGCTTCAGCGCAAGATGATTGCCGAGGACAGCAAGCACCATAACTGCCTGTTCTTCGGTCGCGATGAAACCGGCATAGTTCGTTCGTGTGCAGTTCGCGGCACCAATTCGTCTATGCAATTTCGCGGAGAAGTAGCAGGGGGAAATAAAGCTTACACCTTTGCAATGCCGGGCAAGGCTTACGGATAAGGTGTACATCAAGGGCAACGTCTATGATGACTGGCACGTAGCACCTGTTGCAGTTGGATAGGTGTTTTGACTTAGGGTCGTCATGGTGGCGGGGCAGTTTTCGAAAATAAGGGTCGCCACCGTGGCGGGGCTGTCAATGTCGAATGATTACATCTTGATTTTATCTTTCGGATATGTTATACTTTAATCAGAAAGGCGGTGATGTTATGGGCAAAATCTATTCGATTGATGAAATAGCTGCTGCTGTTAAGCCTATCGCTGAAAAATACGGAATTGATAAGGTGCTGCTTTTTGGCTCGTATGCACGCGGCGAAGCTACCGAAAAAAGTGATATTGACCTTTTGGTATCGTACAAGAAGCTGACCGGAATGTTTGCCCTTGGCGGTCTTTACGCTGACATGGAAGACGCATTTAACAAATCCGTTGATATTGTATCGGAG
>CAVIFG010000166.1:0-3647 GCA_963641955.1 Escherichia coli | reverse complement strand
GGAGAGAGCATTGACAGCAAGCTACGCTACTGCAAATTCAAAGGTACTGCTGAACAACGCTAAACGGGAGGGAATAAAAATATATGGCGAAGAGCAATAAATCCATTTTGGAACACATACTGTCATATTGCAATGAAATTAAAGCGACGATAAACAGATTTGGCGATGACGTAGATGTTTTCGTTAATGACATTGATTATCGAAAATCTGTTTCGCTAAGCATATTGCAAATCGGTGAACTCTCAGGCAACTTATCTGATGAGTATCGTCAAAGCACTGCTGAAATGCCATGGCGCCAAATAAGGGGGCTTCGCAATATCGTCGCCCATTCCTATGGCGAGGTGGACTTTGAAACAATCTTCGATATTGCTCACAAAAACATTGATGAGTTAAAGGCGTTCTGCGAACGCGAACTCGAGCATATGGCTCTTATGAATGCAGACGGCAAGGAACTTGACTTTGCTGACGATGATGAGCTGGAACGCTGATATTTTCACTGCCTCACAGTGAGGCGCCCCAAAACTGAATAACTAAAGGCACAGTGTAATTTGATTATGCTGTGCCTTTTCGTATCTAAAGGAGGATTTTATGAATGTAAACCATGGCATAACCGATACTGGTAAGCTGAAAACCATTGAAATCGACAAGTACGAACCCATTCCGGATAAGCCCGGACGCTGCCGCGCAGTTGGTCAGGCAAGCAAGCAGGAGATATTCGACCAGCTGAAAGACCACCGAATATGCGGGAATGCTCCCTGATGAGTATTTCATAATTTCAACGCAGTCATTCAAAATCATTCCGGAAAACTGGCGTGATTTCACCAGCAACGTTTCATACGGCGGAAGCGAAGGAATATTCCGCGTGAGGAATGGACTATCTCTCTTGACAATATGGTGCAGCTTGCCCTTTTCGTGTATTTTGAGGGGTTCTTCGAGCTGCCTGTCGACAGCTCAGACCTTGCTTACGGAAACGGAATACTGTCGCAGTGCGGTGATGTTTCTGACCTGCATCAATATACCTACGGAACCAACACATTTGGAGTTCCCGAAAAAGGAATAACGCTCGAACTTACGGGAGAAATCGCAATCCATGCTGACTTGCTCGACTGCGGTGACTGCATACAAGATATCATTGTTTACGACGTGTGGAATATGGATGAACAGTCCGTATCGAACACTACACAATCAAAGGTGTTTAACAGAAGTGCCGTCACGCTGGCATACATAATCGATACAGACCAATTTGAGGAGGATTACGGCTTTCCTTTTCCGTCAATCGATGGGGTAAGCAATACCGGCACCGTTACGTTATTCCTTGAGTTCACTTGCCTGAGTGAAGTGCGTTTCGAAGATTATGATATAGGCAGCTCATTGATGGATTTCGGCGACATTGTCGTGGGATATTCCCACGACGGATATTACAGCGACACATACGACAAAGGATTATGGCGGCACAAAATAAACCGCAACGAATGTATTCCGCACGTAGGTATAAAAACATATTTCATGTCCGGCGAGGTTACAACGCCCGAACAGCCGCAGGGTATCCACAATTACGGCGGACCAAGTGCCGTCGATATAGGTGTTGCTGCAAATCCGCGGCTTTGGTTCAAGGGGTTCCGCACGGGTATGAGCGAGGAGCTGCTTGAAACACTCAAAACAGTATCATAAAAGAAAGGATAGATAAATACCATGACAAACCCATTACTTATCGCACGCAAAGATAATGCGGGTATTCTCCGCAAGATATGCGCAGAAATCGGCGCCGCACCCCGCGAAATGACAGGCGACGAATGGTCGCTTGCGCTTTTCATCAAGAGCGACCTCAAAAACTACTTCTATCAGTCGCATTATGTTCTCGACGTATCCGCTTTTACGGAAAAGGGCGATGATTTTATCGCTATGTGCGAGGGCATAACCTATCAGAAGCCCGACGCAAAGATAATCATCTATGCGGATCAGTTTTATCCCAATGACAAATTCCTTGACGATCTCGTTCAGCGCGGATTTCACAACATCGTCGCAAACTATCCGGGCGTCGACGAAAAAACTAATGTCGCTAAGATGATGGAGGATCTCAAGGAATGCCTTACCGACGGACTTCCGAAAAAGAAATGGCGCAGGTTCGACAAATCCTTTGACGCGTTCGCCGAAGCCCGCGAAGCTGCTCTGCTTGCCGAAAGAGAAAAAGAAAAGCCGCATTTTTCACAGGCAGCACTACATATTGCGGTGATAGGCGCGCAGAACCGTATCGGTGCAACTACATTTGCTGTGCGGCTCGCAGCATACTTTAACGATCGCAACGGCAGCAGCGTTGTAGTCTGCGCAAACAGGCGAAATGCAACTTTGCAGCTTGACATGATGAAGGAATACTTTGAAATCGGCGAGCAGGAAGGTATTTTCTCTGTAAACGGCGTTGATATTTGCACACCCGACAATGATCCAACCAAAAAATACAATGCTGAAATATACGATTTTGGTAGCACACCGACGTCCGAACTGGATTTCAGCGGGTTTGACAAAATCTACATAGTCGGCGGAACGTCATGGAGCGAACTGCCGATGATATACGACGCGCAGACTTCCCTCAACAGGGTAAACTACTCTGTTGCGGTCAACTTCTCGGACACGGCGGCAATTGAGAAGTTCCGAGAGTATCTCTCGGTCAACCTTAACGATATTATTCTGCTGCCGTTTGAGCCCGATCCGTTTGCATTGAGCAGTTATGAAGAAATATTCGATAAGGAATTCGCGGAATGGGCGGATGTTCTCACAGAAGAACACGACCTTGAAAAATAAAAAAATGGAGTGCCGGCATGAAACAGAACAGACAGCTTGTTAAGGTAAACAGTGACTTTATCCCAAAAGAGCTTTCAGCAGGAGCTGTAAAAGTTCTGTTTTTGCTTGCGTCCGTGGCACAGGCTTCACATAACAGCACCGTAATCATCTCAAACGCGCGTATAGCAGAGCGCACGGGTCTTACTAATATAACTCGTCTACTTAATGAACTGACAGCTTATGGCGCTATTCTCGACCGTCTTACGCGATTTAAGGATAACCGTCAGAAATGCAGCGCCATTGTGCTGTCGGAAAAGTTCTCCGAACCGAGCGATTATGCGCTTGTTCCCGCTGCGGCAGCTGAACTTCCAAAAAGCTGCCTTAAACTGTTTATCCTATACTGTATCCACGCAAATGCCGAGGGGCGCTGCCTGCTATCTCTCTCGATGATACACGAACTATCGGGACTAGCACGCGGAACGATTGTGTCCTGCAACAAAGAATTGGCAGAGCATGGCTTCATTGCCAAGCAGCAGTACATACGCCGCGAGGGCGACTACGGATATAACAGAGTCTATATATCCCATCTGCTGCGCCGCAGGCATGGTCTGCGACGTTCCGAAACATTCCGCGTCATCGTTAATTCGGGAACGCTTGTTTATGAAAGCAAATGCTCAGCAGAGGCATCCCTTGACCGACCCACGTCTGCATTTGCAAGGGTGATGAGATATCTGTTCCGCAGCACCCGTGTTGCTGACTTCATACGCCGTATTCGCCGCAACGCAGAACGTGCAGCGGCTTTTCTTTGGCAAAAGCGGGGTAGTCGAAAAAAGAACACCCGATTTATATATCTTCAACCTGTATTATTA
>CAVIFG010000165.1:0-5314 GCA_963641955.1 Escherichia coli | reverse complement strand
TGCAATTTGTCAATTATATTTTACATAACGTCAAATAAAAAATGCACGCTTCAAAAAACGTGCATTTCCATATTTATTTATCAAACCTCTCCGCAGGGTGCTTTTTGGTGTAGATTATATAATACACCACATTGATGATAATACCGAATATCGTCGCAGAGGGCGCCGCAAGCCCTATGTATGTAAGGTTTGTATCGGGCATTATGCTCATGAAAAACGACATCGGCAGGCGCACGAGAAACGTCTGCGACAGACCCTGTATCATCACGAAAAGTGTCTGTCCGTGGCCGTTGAAATAACCGATGAAGCTGAAAAGGAAGCTTGTTACGATAGCCTCCAGCGCGAAGCCCTTGAGATAATCCGCCGCCTGCGCGATGTATTCGGTGTTCGGCGTGAATATCATCGCCATAAGGTCGCCGCGGAAGAACGCGAAAACCGAAATAACAACGCCGATGGAAGCGCCTATCGCCATGCCGCAAACCATCGCGCGGCGAGCACGGTGTTCCTTTCCCGCGCCGTAGTTCTGCGCCACGAACGAGCTCATCGACTGCATAAGCGACGACGGTATCAGCATAATAAAGGACACCAGCTTGTTCGCCACGCCGTATCCCGAGGAAGCTTCTATGCCGAGGTTATTGATAAACGCACACAGCGCAAGGAACGAGAACTGCGTCAGCACCTCCTGCACCGCAATGGGCGCGCCGGTGACGAGAATGCGGGGGACTTCTTCATTGAAGCGGATGTCCTCCTTTTTCATCGTAAACGGCAGCGTCTGCTTTCTGATTATCAGTACCGAAAGCACCACGCTCACCGCCTGTGCAAGCACCGTCGCGAGGGCTGCCCCCGCAACGTTCATATTGAACACTGCGACAAACAGCAGATCACCCACGATATTCACAACGCAGGCAATGCCAACAAAAAGAAGCGGCAGCTTCGAGTTTCCCATGCCCCTGAAAACGCTGCTTATAAGGTTATAGAAAATTATGAACACCATTCCGCCGCCGCATATCATAACGTATGTAACGGTGGAATCCAGCGCTTCCGCGGGCGCCTGCATAAGCTGCGAAAGCGGCCGCGCGAATATCAGCATTATCGCCGTAAGTCCCACCGCCGCCGCGGCGAAAAGGCATATCGCCCCGCCGATGACTCTGCCTATCTTCTCAGGCTTTTTCTCGCCGATATAGCGTCCCATAAGTATCGTTACCGCCATCGCAAGCCCCGCCACGGTGAACGTAACAAGGTTTACAAGGTTGCTTCCCGTAGATACCGCGGATATCGCTTCGCTGGTACCAAACTGCCCCACCACAAGGATATCCACCGCGCCGTACATTGCCTGCAGTATCAGCGCGCCAAGTACGGGCAGCATGAATTTTATAAGCTTCGGGAGTATTTTACCCTCGGTAAAATCCCCCGCCGCGTTTTTTTCGGCTGCTGTGCTCATATTGTTCCCTCCGTTTTACACATAATTATTTTCGGGTGATCTGCGCAAGCCTGCCGCAGACTTCAAACCCGTTCTTTTTATAAAATGATATCAGTTCGTCCTCGCAGATAACGAAAACATCGCTGCCCGCTAGCTCCGCGCAGGCGGACGAAATCAGCCTTGAGGAAAGCCCCCTGCCCCTCTGCTCCGGAAGAGTCGCCACCTGCGAGATAAGCGCCTCGCCGTTGATTTCGTGCTGTATCACCAGTGCGCTGCCATCAAGCTTCCTGCACCGCGCAACGCCGTGCCTTACTCGGTGCGACATATCGAGATACCACGGCTCAAATTCGAACCCGAACACCTTGCCGACAATGCCGTACACATCGGAAAGCGAGGGGGAGCATTCCATCTTGCACGGAACGCCCGTCCCCTCAAAACGCATAACATTGACCCGCGAAAGTTCCGCGCCGAGGTAGCTGTTTATCTTCTCGCCGACATCATCGGCACACAGCAGTTCCGCGCAGCCGTTGAAATCAAGGAACTGCGCCAGCTCCTCGCAGTCGGCGCTATCGCCCGCGCACAGCACGAAGCTCCCACCCATTTCCGCAAGGAAAGAATTCTCGTTGTGCAGGTAAAACCGGCAGAAATCGTACCCTGTGCCGTATGCCGCAAGCAGCGCGCGTATTTTCTGCGCTTCTATCCCTTTTTCGGGGAGAGCCGCAAGCCGCTCCGGCGAGGAAATTCTCGACGTCATATTTCCGCCGCCGCGGAGAGCATTGCTTCCGCAAGCTTTCGTGCGGCATAGTAGTCGCTTTCCTTTATCGTGCAGACGGGCGAATGCAGATATCTGCACGGCAGCGACATCGCGCAGGTGCGCACTCCGCCGCGGCTGACATGGATAGAGCCGCTGTCGTTTCCGCCCGCAACAAGCGTCTTGGTCTGCGCGGGGATGTCCAGCTTGCGAGCCGTTTCAAATGCAAGGTCGTACAGTCCACGATCATATATCGTCGCGCGATCCATATAGGATATAACCACGCCGCTCCCCAGCTCGCAGACGCGCTTCCCGCCGCTTACCGAGGGAATATCGCAGGCTGTGGTGGTTTCAAGCACGAACGCAATATCGGGCGCAACGGTGAAAGCCGCCGCTTTGGCGCCGCGGGTGCCTATCTCCTCCTGCACGGTGAAAGCATACCACGCGTCATACTCGGGGTCGCCGTTTATCATTTCCATCATGATAAGGCAGCCCGCGCGGTCGTCTATCGCCTTTCCGCAGACGTAGCCGTCGCCGAACGGGAAAAATTCCGCGTCGAAATACGCGCGGCTTCCGCGCTTTGCGAACTGTTCAGCCTCGGCACGATCCGCCGCGCCTATGTCTATCGTAAGCGCGTCGAAATCGGGGGCGGATTTGCGCTCGTCGGAGGACTGCTGGTGGACTGCCTTTGTTCCCACCGCGCCGACCGCGCCGCTTTCAAGCCTTAATCTTCTTCCGATGACTACCCTCGGGTCGATACCACCCACCGCGCCGAAGCGCAGGAAACCATCCGCCGTGATATCAGTCACCATAAACCCGACTTCATCCATGTGCGCGGCGAACATTATCTTATTTTTTGGCGTTTTTCTGCCCTTTTTAAACACTATGAGATTTCCCAGCGCGTCGGTGAACACCTCGTCCGCCTTTATGTGCGATTTGATGTATTCGCGCACGCGGCTCTCGTCGCCGGATGTTCCGTTTAACCTGCAAAGTTCTTCAAGTCCGTTTATCATTACCTGTCACCTCCTGCGGCATATTCGCAGATAAGCTCCGCAGCCGCCTCCGCGTCGCGGATATCGGCGGTTTCGCAGGGCGTGTGCATATAGCGTATCGGGATGGAAACCGTCGCACATTTTACATCCTTGCCTGTAACTGCGATGCTGTCCGCATTCGTGCCCGTTGTCGAGGGCATGACCTCGGACGTATGGGGTATCCCCGCGCGCTCCGCAAGGGCGGAAAGCTCGTCGGACATCTCCCTGTCCAGCGCCGCGGAATAACCTATCATCGCGCCGCTGCCAAGCTTCGCGGTTTCCCACTCGTTTCCGTCGGGGGTATCGCCGAAAGAAACGTCCACCGCTATCGCCTTATCGGGGCAAATTCTGAAAGCTGCCTGCTTCACGCCGCGCTCGCCTGTTTCCTCCTGCGCAGAGAAGCACACGGCGATGTCGTATTTAAGTTCGCGCTTTTTCATAAGCTCCAGCGCATAAAGCACCGCGCACACGCCTATCCTGTCGTCCAGTGCGTCCGCGCAGACGCGGCTGCCGCACATCTCCGCAAAGCCGCCGCCTATCACCACCCTGTCGCCGAGGGAAACAACTTCCTTTGCCTGCTCTTTCGTCATTCCGACGTCGACCGCTATCTCGCCCACCTCGGGCACCTTGGTATGGTCGGAGGAAACGTGCGGCGGCAGCGCCGAAATGACACCGCGCAGGGTCTTTTTTCCGTAAACAGTGACGGGCTGCGCCGCCAGCACCTTCATATCAGGGCCGCCGCAGGCGCCTATGTTCAGAAAGCCCTGCTCGTCGATATAGGTAACTATAAATCCTATGCGGTCGATATGCGCGTCCAGCATGAGCAGGGGCGCGTTCTCCACGCCGCAGCGTACATATCCCGTAACATTCCCGAACGGGTCGATATTCACATCCTCGGTGTATTCCCGAAGAAGCTCCGCCGCAGCCTCGGAGGCGGAACGCTCGTCCCCGGAAACTCCGCTTTTCTCCGTCAGTACACGGAGGGTTTCCTTTATATCCAAATCAAATCACCTTTCTATTTAAGAAAATCGCTTCTTACCTGTCCGCAGCGGAAATCATGCCCCTTGAAATTAAGTATCTCAAGCTTGTATTCCACCATCTCCGGCGGCAGGTCGAGCTCATATGACAGCGCGTCTATGCTCTGACAGTACGAAAGCTCCGACAGGATATCCCCGTCGGATATCAGTATCTCCGCCGCAAACAGGTTTGCTTCGCGCTCGGTTTTGTTGCTGTCGAGGAACAGCGTGCTGTCGCGTATCCCGCCCGCGGAAAGCTCGCGGTGGAGCATATCGTGCCCGAATTCGTGCGCGCAGACCACCCGCTTCATCATGCGGGAAAGCCCGCTGTTGACAACGATGTAGCGCCGCCCGTTCTCGAACACATAGAACCCCTTCAGCGTCCCGATGGGTCTGAACCACACATTCGCGCCGGAATTCTCCGCCGTTTCAAAGACATCGCCCCCGCCGTATTCGGCGAGGACGTCCTGCGCAAGATCAATGATCATCTGCATTACGAATTCACCGTATCCTCGTTTTCGGACTTCTCCTCCTTGCGGGAGTCAAGGAATATTTCGATAAGGCAGTCGATAAGCGCCTGCTTGTTTTCGGGGGAAAGCGAATTTCCCGCCAGAAGCCCCCGCGACTGCGATATGAATTTGATAGCCTCGGTGGGGTCGTTTCCGCTGGCGCATACTCTCTTTATAAAACGCTCCTCGATGGTAAGCTCGATATCCTGCGTATCGTCCGAAAGAAATTCGGGGGTGAGATCAAGCTCCTGCGCCATTTTGTTAAGTATATCCGCACGGGGACGGCGGCTGCCGTTCATATAATTTGCAAATGCGCGGTATGTAATACCGACGCTGTCCGCAAAATCCGTTTTTCTGAGCCGTTTTCTGCCCAGCATTATCTCGATTTTTTCGTTCATTTTCATAGTGAGCACCTCCAAACGTTCACAGCAAGGCATTGCTTGTGAACATCTTAAATAAATTATAAATCCCCTGCCCCGCGATGTCAAGCGAAAAGAGAAAAATTTTTTATTCATTTTTCTGAATTTTATACATCGTGTTTTCGCAGACATAGTATTTTAATAAGGTAATTGCGCGTTGTATTCAGC
>CAVIFG010000164.1:0-5315 GCA_963641955.1 Escherichia coli | reverse complement strand
ATTCTGACATATTTCAATACCGATTTCAGCATTTTGTATCATTATTCTATATAAAAGTATATAAACGCAGGATATGGTGTGCATATTATGTGCAATTTACCGTGTGCAAAGCACTGTACATATGCCGCGCCGCATGATATAATACATATATAGAACATCAAGGGAGAACATAAATGGAAACAGGCAGGAAAAACTATCTGATACGCGCGGCGTCATGCGTGGCTCTTGCGGCGGTAATGACCGGCGCGGCGGAGCTTCTCGGCGAAAAGGAGATCATCTTCCCCGAAATAACCGCGCTGACCGTCGGCGCAATAGCCGCCCCGAAGCAGTCGTGGCGGGTGAGCCGCACAAGAATGATACTGCTTATTGCGGTATGCTCTGTGCTTGGGATAATTATAGTCCGGCTCAGTCCGCTTCCGAAGGCGGCAAACCTTGCGATGGCCTATCTGATTTGTCAGGCGGTATACCTTTTTTCGGGAACAAGCTTTGCGCCGATGATATCCGCCGCGGCGCTCCCCGTGCTGATGGGCACAGAAAGTATCATCTACCCCATCTCCGCGGTGACAATGACAGCGCTTACGGTGCTGGTGCAGTTTATCCTCGAAAAAACGGGAGTGTACACCCGAGAGGAATTCACCCCGCTTCCCCGTCCAGACAGATTTTCCTGCATTTCCGCGGCGGTGCGGACGGGTTTTGCGGCAGTGCTGGCGTTTCCGCTCATTCATTTCGGATGGCAGTTTTGCATTGCTCCGCCGCTGCTGGTGGCGTTTACGGAGTTCTCTAACCCCGCGAGCAAGGCGCGCACAAAACCGATAAAAACCGTGCTTATCATCACCGCCTGCGCCGTTTCGGGGGCATTGTTCAGATACATACTATGCGGCATGGCGGGGCTTCCGCTTACGGCGGCGGTGATATGCTCGGTGGCGGCGGCGCTGACGATAATGAAGCTTGCGGGGCAGTTCATTCCGCCCGCCGGGGCGCTGGGTGTGCTTCCGATGATAATTCCGCAGGAGAGCCTGCTTATTTATCCCGTTGAAATATTCTGCGGGGCGGCGGTGTTTATGCTTGCGGCTCTGTGCTTCCGCAGGAAAGAAACATAAAAAAATGCGCTCACAAGAGCGCTTTTTTTATTCTCTCGTATCCACTCTTCCCGCCGCAAGGTCGATCATCACAGTCGTTCCATGCTCATCCGACACCGCCGAGATACTATGCCCAAGTTCCGCGCATATCCGCCTGCAAAGATACAGCCCGATCCCGCTGGCGCTTTTGTCCTCGCGGCCGTTATAACCCGTGAAGCCCTCCTCAAATATTCTCGGAAGATCCTCCGGGGCAATTCCTATGCCCGTATCCTTAACGCACAGGACCTCTCCGTCGGCATAGACAGTGACGCTTCCCTGCCGGGTGTATTTCAGCGCGTTGGATATAACCTGCTCGATAACAAACAGCAGCCATTTCTCATCCGTCAGCACATCAATATCAACGCCGTCGTACACAAGCCTTATTTTTCTGCGTATGAACTGGGATGAAAACCTCCGCAGCGCCTGCCGTATTATCCCGTCGAGGGGGCACCTGCGTATAACATAATCGGTGCTGTCGCTGTCGAGCCTGATATAACACAGCACCATCTCGGCGTACTGCTCTATCCGCTGGAGATCTTCGTACAGCTCGCGGCTCTGCGGAGTGTCCTCGGACTGCAATATCAGCCGCATTGCGGCTATGGGCGTCTTTATCTGGTGCGCCCACAGGGTGTAGTATTCCGTCATTTCTGCGGTGCGGCGGCGGTTCTCGCTGTCAAGCGAAAGCCTGCTTTCGTACAGGATATTTATAAGCTCTCGGTACTGCCGCTCTACCTCGTTTGTCGGCTCGGGAAGCTCGTCGCAGGTTATCGTAACGGCATTCTCCGCGGCTTTTAAGCTGCGGATCTTTCTGCGGAATTTAACAAAATCAACCGCCCCGACCACCGCCAGTGTCGCTCCGCACAGCACGCAGGAATATATCACCGGCTCCGCGGGCGCACCGTACAGCGCGGATATCCCCGCGAACACCGCCGCGAAAACCACCGGCAGCAGGATATTCACGGCGCGGTGCCGAAGATATTGCAGAAAAATTTTCATGTTGCTCCTTTTAGCCGTCCTATCATAGTAAGCGCTGCGGCGGATTCGCTTTCGCCGAGGGCGATGCGCTTTGCGGCGTTTTCCCCGCTGAAATCCAGCGTGCCGCTGTTGAGGATATTCGTGTTTCTCTCCCCGAGATAGATGTCGTCCGATGGGATAAGCTCGATGAACTCCGCGTCGGGAAACTGCGATTTATCCACCGCTTCGTTTCCGAGATATGATATTATGAACCTCCGCAGACCGATATCATACAGCGGCTTTACGGGGACATTGTCCGAAAGTCCCCCGTCACGGTACAGCGTGCCGCCTATGTCCACCGGCGCGAATGCCGCGGGGATGGCGGTGCTGGCGGAAAGAAGATCGGTGACGATTTCGGGGGGATACGCCCGCATATCGAAATACTCCGCTTCGTTCCATGCGGTATTATGCAGGCAGGCAAAGCACGGAATGGGCGACCTTGTAACGGCGGTGTTTATGCCGTTGCTTTCGATAAGTTCTGTCAGCCCCTCCCGCGAAAATAACCCCGAATTCAACGCGCCGCCGAGCCGCGCGCTGTTTATCGTCCCGTCGTCCGAGCGGGCGAAATTCACGATGGAACCGATCACCTTTCCTGCGGCGGAAAACGGGTCGGCGATGTCACGCTGGGATATTTCGCTCCATATCCGCTCCGCCTTATACACGCTGACGGAGCAGAACAGCGCGGCATTCAGCGCCCCCACCGATGTCCCCGAAACCGCCGAAACAAATCTCGCCAGCCCGAACCTCTCCAGCGTTTTCCACACGCCTATCTGATATGCACCGCGGCCTCCGCCGCCGCAGAAAACCAATCCGTATTCCATGCTGTTACCTCCGAATGTTTCTGCGTTATTTTATGCGCATATCCCCGCGAAGTTACTTATCCGCGCGGCGCTTGGTGAAGATGGGCTCATTTTTGCGGCTGTTTTTGCGCTCCTTTGCGAGCTTTTCGAGTTCCTCGCGCTCGCGGCGCTGCTGCTCCCTTTCAGCGGCGATCTGATCCAGCTTCGCCTTGCTGCGCTCCGCCATATCAAGAAGCATGAGCCTGTTGTTGAACGACGGCTTGTCAAGCACTATTTCGAACAGCGCGTTCATAAGCTCGTCCGCCTCCTGTTCGCTGCGGACAAGCCTGCGCTCGATAAGATCTCGCCTTGACACCGCAAGCTGGGATATATTGTAGCACTCGCCGTTGTCGATTATTTCGTTGAGAGCGTTCAGCGCGGCGCGAAGCTTGCGGACTGACTCGGTTTCGCTGTCGGTCTTTTTCGCCCTTGCGTCGGCGATCTCGCACTGAAGAAGCTTGCGCAGATCATCCGCGCCGAGGTCGTTGATAAGCCCCTTGAGCTGCTTGCGGTCCTCGGGGATGTCCTCGTCGTGGTGGTATACCAGCCAGCTTATCTCCTCCGACATATCGCGGTCGAATTCAAGCCTGCGCATTATCCCCTCCGCAAGCAGGCGGCCGCGCTCTCCGTGCCCCTTGAAATGCCCCCTGCCCTTGCTGTCAAGATAAATGCAGTCGGGCTTGCCAAGGTCATGGAACAGCATTGTAAAGCGGATAACAGGGTCGGGCAGCGCGTATCCAACCGACCGCGAAATATGCGTCCAGACATCGAAATCATGATAGGGCGAATGCTGCTCGCAGCCGACGCAGGGCGCAATTTCGGGGAGGACATACCGCAGGATATCGCTGTATTCCTCCAGCACCCGCGCCGCGAATTTGCCCATTACGATACGGGTCAGTTCCTCGCGTATCTCGGCCTTGTCGGCGTAGTCGAAGCAGCTTACGTTCTGCCGCATGGCATTGCGGGTCTGCTCCTCGATTTCATATTCGTCCTCCGCACAGAAGCGTATCGCGCTCAGCAGCCGTATCGGCTTTGCTGTGAAGCAGCGCGACATATCATAGTAGGTTTCCTGCGCGCTTTCGTTTTTCTTTGCGCCCTTGGAAACGTTCACCGTAACATTCTCGCCGACCGCAACGATACGCTTGACCTCGCCGCTGAGGCAGCTCCTGCCGCCAAACGGGTCGATAAGCCCGCTGCGGGGGGAATACGCCATGGCGTTCATTGAAAATCCGCGGCGGAAAAGGTCGGTTTCAAGATCCTCCGCATACATAACGCGGTTTCCAACCACCTCGCGGCGGTAGGGGGAAATCTGTATTATCATCCCGACGATGGTTACGAGTATCTCGCCGCGCTGCATTCCCTCGTCGGAAATGCGATGATCCCGGAAAGCATACAGGATGTCGTTTATTCCCGCGTTGGTGACGATATCATAGTCCTGCGGGTTGTTTCCGATAATAAGCTCGCGCACGCAGGCGCCGACAATATACGCGTCGTAACCCGAATTTTCGAGTATCTCTATCGCTTTGTTGACCTGCTCGGGTAGGATTATCACGTCAGTGCGCCCCCTTTGTGTTTCGATATTCCAGCACCTCAAACGCTGTTTCGGTGGTAAAGCTGCCGTGCGTTCCGAAATAGGAATACAGCGCGGCGCTGTCCGCGGGAGATGTCTTGTAATAATACGGCGTCATCATGAAAAGCGCGTTGAGCGTTTCCTGATCATCTATTGTGATGGCAGAGCGTATCTCCTTTTTCCCGAGGAATTCAAGCCCGTCTATTTCGTAGGGCTTTACCTCGTTGTAATACGGCTCGCGGTAGAGAAGCTGTTTCAGCCCGTATAAATGCTCCCGCGCGGGTATTGCGGTTATGATATGTCCGCCGCCTTTCACAATGCGGGAAAGCTCCGGCAGGCAGAACGGCGCGAATATCACCGCGGCAATGTCAGTGGAATTATCCGGCAGCGGCATACGGAAGCAGCTTGCGGCGGCGGAATAAATTCGCCTGCCCGCGAACCTCGGCTTTGCCGCGGAGAGAACATTCTTGCTGATATCCACGGCGTAAATCTCCGGGGATTTTCCCGTCGAGGAAAGATGGTCGTATATCCCCGCGGTGTAGTAGCCCTCGCCGCAGCCGCAGTCCGCGATTATCGGCGCGGAAATGCCCTCGGTGAGCTCTTCCGCCGCCCCGCACAGTGCTTTCAGAAGCGGCTCGTATGCGCCCGTATTGAGGAATGTTCGGCGCGCCGCCGCCATTTCCTTGCTGTCGCCCGGGTCCTTAACGTGCTTGTGCGACGACAGCAACAGATTAACATAGCCCTTTGACGATATATCGAAGCTGTGTCCGCGGG
>CAVIFG010000163.1:0-5402 GCA_963641955.1 Escherichia coli | reverse complement strand
GATGACAAGCGCCTTAACCCCATCGAGGGAATAGACCGCTACGCCCTTGCCTGCTCCCCTATTCTGGCGCAGGGCGATGTAAACGGCGCAGTTATCATGCTCGCCTCCGAGGACGACGCGCTTGTGACCGCAGAGCAGTCCGCGCTGGTACAGGCGGCAGCAATGTACTTCGGAAAACAGATGGAAGAATAAACAAAGCCGCGCAGCATCACGCCGCGCGGCTGTTTTTATACAACGCTGTTGCAGTAAAGGCTAAGGTCGGGGTTGACGAAAACCTCTATCCTCTGCCCGGAAAAATAGTCCGGTTCGCACACGAAATAGCAGTCCAGCGTTACATTGCTGTGACCCTCGTCGCAGCACGCGATTATCTCGTCAAGGTGTAAACCCTTTCCGAAAACCTCCTCGCTTATCGGCAGCTCAAAGCCGCCCTGCTCTTCCATGTTGCTGACGCGGTGCTCCGCCATGGAAATCATGCCCGCGTCGATGATGCACTTTACGACTGCTTCCCTGTTTTCCTCAAGCCACTTCAGCTTGGCATTCACGGGATTGATATACCCGCGGAGAGCCGCCGCGTATTCTTCGTCGTTGTTGAGGTCGACAAGCAGCTCTGCCTGCTCCCCCCATATATCCGCCGACGCCGCAAACGGAAATTCGTCGGACGGTCTGAAATCTTCAAATACCATACTGCTCCTTAATCTATCTCCGAAAACTCATCATCCACCGCAGAAAAATCCTGCGATTCGGCGTCGTGCGCAACAAAAATCTGCGACTGCGACAGCCAGTCACTCGACAGGCGGCACATCAGGCGCGCGTCAATATACGCCTGCGGAAGTGTAAGTATAGTCTGCCCCTGATAGCTTCCGGAATGCGTAAGCTCAACGACAAGCGCCGCGTCGGGGGTTTCCTCGTCGGTAAGTCCAAGCGGAAGCATAAGCGACATGGAATTTCTTCTCGGGAAATAAGACGGGATGGCAGTCTTGTAGTTCCAGCGCACGCGCTTTTTCGCAAGCTCGATGGAGTCGTTTATTCTGTTCTTTATTCTTATAAACAGGCGGTTATTGTCGTGCAGCAGGGTTTTAAGCTGCTCATAAAGCGCTGTGCGCTCCCTGCCCTCGCAGGAGCGTATTCTCTCGACAAGCTCGCGTGCTTCGGGGACATCGAAGAACTGGTCGGAAAGGAACTGAAGCGGCAGGCGCTTGATGTTGTCGATAATGATATGCTCAAAATCCGGATGGAGCTGCTTCGTAAGGTCGAAGAACAGATCCTCGCTGCGTTTGAAATATGTCGGAGGCTCGGGCAGCGGGTTGAAATAATTCACAAGCTGCTTGCCAAGGCCGCCGGATGCAGCCGTGCAGAATCCCGTGAACTTCCACTTTGTATCCCCGCCATCATTCGGAACGAAGCAGGCGTAGATATCGTCGTAATGATTGTCAACAAGCCCCGTATTAAACGCCGCAAACAGGTTGTCAGAGGAAATGCACACCTTGTTTTCGTTGACAAGCCGGCTGAAGGTGTATTTTATGTACTGAATGAGTATCTGATAATTCTTGCGGGGGCTGTCCTGAAAATCCCATTCCTCGTCGACTGCCTTTTCAGCAAGCTCCGAAAGGAAACTCGACCAGCTTCCGAGAAAGGCAAAGTTTTCAAGCTGCTTCCCGGGGTCAACGGACTGTGCGCTGCGCTCGCGCACGGTGGTGTCCACATAATACATGAACCACGGCTTTCCTTCCCTGCCGTTAGGCTTTAGGGTAAGCTCCACAGGGGAACCGTCGGATTTTTTGTATCGTGTCGGGAAGATCATTTTCTGTTCGTAGAATCGTATCTTTCCCTCTGCATGAGCCTTGTCGAAATCATCGGAAAGGTCGGCGCGCATCTCTGCAAAATCAGAGTAAATGCCCATGCTCTCGATATATTTCTGCAAAATCGCCATAGGCTTCGGCGGCATATTGCAGAAGAAGTCAAGCCGCCCCGACGGAACACCGTCCGATGTTTCCGTGCGCTCGGCGATGGGCTCGTCCTTGTAAGAAACCGCTGCCCTTTCGCGAACGTGATCTGTTTCGGCAGCGCCGCCGCGGCTGCGTATAGTGACCATTATCTGCGGAACTCCGCCGAGGATAACGTCCTCAAGCTCAAGGAAATCAAGCTGCGCCAGCAGATCCTTCATCTTGAAAAATCCGTACTTGGTCTTGTCGATATTGTTGTCTGTCAGCAGCTTGCTTATTGCCGCCATATGATACTGCCTGCCAACCTCAAAATTATCCGTGAGCAGACGATAGAGGAAATTCTTGTCCTCCTCGGAAATATTCTGCGTATGTACGATGCGCTTTCTCGGCTCGGACACCGCGTCAAAAGAGCGTATCTGCGTCTTTTCAAACGAGAAATAGAGGCTCTTGCCGCGGGGGCTGATATTTTTTGTGATTATTCCGTTTACCAGCGAGCCATCCTCGCAGCAATCAATGGGGAACACATATTTTTCCGCGATAAAATTAAGTTTACCATTTTCCTTTGCTTCGTTAAATCTGGCGTAGATCTCCTGCTTCATTTCCTGAACGCTCAGCCCGTTGCCGAGTATTTTGGTCAGGGCGTAAAGCGACTGCTGCGACATCTCAATAATATCGTCATTCAAAATTATATTCTTGGAACCGAAGAAGCTGTCCGCGGGGTGCGCTGCTGTAACATTCATCATACTGCTTTCTCCTGCCTGCCATTCCTTTAATTCAACAAAAACATCATTTCCATCCTGCTGGAACTCAAACATTTCCGGAAAATCCTCTGCCATCTCTCTGAAAGAACCGTATCCGAGCTTTTCAAGAGAATATCCGTTCGTAACCAGCCACTCGCTTATGCGCGATACGCGGTACAGTCCCTGGTCGGGAAACTGCCGCTGTATGCAGCGATAGAGTGACAATTTTTCATCTTTTGTCAATTTTTTATCCTTTCCGCAATTGCTGCGACCGCCCCGTTATTCCTCGGTTTCATCGGATGTATCATCCGCGGTGTCCGTGAAATCCTCGAGGTCGTCAATATAGTCATAATCCTCAAGATATATATGACTAACCTTTTCGGCAAGCCTGCTTTCGGAGTAATCCTGCGCAAATTTTCCCTCAACATCAAGGCTGAAAGAATGCAGCCTGCCCTCATTTGTGAAATGAAAGTCGTCTATCGGAATGCCGAGTATCCTGTATCCGTCGATGATGTCCTTGCACTCCTTTGCAAAATCAGACGGACTAGTGAACGTCCCGCCAAGTTCCGCAGTGACCGTGACATGATCCCCCGTGCCGAGCGATTTGATCCCCTCGGAACGGTCGACGCCGTCTGTATTGAGATCAACATCCACCGTCAATGTGGAAATATCCGCGACATAACGAAGCTCCTTGTAACTGCTGTCGTATATTTCGGCTGCAATGGTGCGGTTATTGTACTCGGTTTTCTGCTCACTGTAGGTTTTGTTAAGCGCGGTGCACATCACGCAGCAGCCGACTACCACCGCAGCGGAGATGCATATGCTGGGGATATGTACGCGGAAATTGCCCTTTGATGTAACAAAATACGCCAGCAGTTCAAGTCCGAGCAGCACCGCCGCAACAGGCGAAAGCTTCAGCGGCAGCAGATAATCATGCGCGGGAGAAAGCAGGCACACCAGCATTGCAATTCCCATCACGATAAGCACCAGCGCAAGCGAAATCACGCCGACGCCTTTTTTCACAACGCCGAGGGCGAACTTGCTTATAGACTGCTCGATCTGCGGTTCCTTGCGAACAGTGCTGCGCTGCCTTTCGAGAACGCGGTCCAGCGACGCGAGAAATTCACGGTCGCGGGCCTCCATTTCGGCCTGCGCCCGTTCTGCGGCGGCGTTCTGTTCATCGAAAAGCTGTTTGTCGGTCATTTCGTCGGGAATATTCGTTTCCTCCATGGGAAATGCATCGGAAACATTTTCGGCGGCTATCTCCTTATTTTCCGTTTCGGCGGATGTAGGCAAAGCGGCTGCCCCCTTCCTGTGTACTTTCATTCCTTATAACAATTATATCAAAAAAGACAGGCTGTGTCAATGCAGAATTGTATATATTGATAGAAATTCATAAGTTTATTTGGCGAAAATACATGGAAAAAAGCACAAAAAAAGCGCCCCCGTTTCCGAGGGCACCCGTATTTCACGATATCTGTAAAGAATTACAGTTCAGCGAAGTACTTGATTGTTCTAACCATCTGAGAAGTGTAGGAGTTCTCGTTGTCGTACCAAGAAACTACCTGTACCTCGTACAGATCGTCAGCGATCTTAGCTACCATTGTCTGTGTAGCATCGAACAGAGAACCGTATCTCATACCGATTACATCGGAAGAAACGATCTGATCCTCGTTGTAGCCGAAGGAAGCGGAAGCAGCAGCCTTCATAGCAGCGTTGATGCCTTCCTTGGTTACGTCTGCGCCCTTAACAACAGCGGTCAGGATAGTTGTGGAGCCTGTGGGAACAGGAACACGCTGAGCAGAACCGATCAGCTTGCCGTTCAGCTCGGGGATAACCAGGCCGATTGCCTTAGCAGCACCGGTGGAGTTAGGAACGATGTTTGCAGCACCTGCTCTTGCTCTTCTCAGGTCGCCCTTTCTGTGAGGACCGTCGAGGATCATCTGGTCGCCGGTGTAAGCGTGGATTGTGCTCATGATACCGGACTGGATGGGAGCGTAGTCGTTAAGAGCCTTAGCCATAGGAGCGAGGCAGTTTGTTGTGCAGGATGCAGCAGAGATGATCTGATCATCCTTAGTAAGTGTGTTCTCGTTTACAGAGAATACGATTGTCTTGAGGTCGTTGCCTGCGGGAGCAGAGATAACAACCTTCTTAGCGCCTGCGTTGATATGAGCCATGGACTTCTCCTTGGAGCAGTAGAAGCCTGTGCACTCGAGAACAACGTCAACGCCGAGCTCGCCCCAAGGGCAAGTGTTAGCGTCCTTCTCAGCATAGATCTTGAGGGTCTTGCCGTCAACTGTGATTGTGTTAGCCTCGTCGTCAGCGGAAACAGTGTGAAGGTTCTCGCCGATTCTGCCGCAGTAGCCGCCCTGAGCGGTATCATACTTGAGAAGCTGAGCCAGCATGGAAGGCTTGGTCAGGTCGTTGATAGCAACTACCTCATAGCCCTCTGCGCCGAACATCTGTCTGAACGCAAGGCGTCCGATACGGCCGAAACCATTAATTGCAACTTTAACTGCCATTGGATTATTCCTCCTGAAAGTTAGTGATTTTTTTGCCGCGCGGCATAATTCCGCGGGGCATGATATTCCTATCACTTAATATTATACTAAAAACGCAGTTTTTTATCAAGGTGTTTGTAGAAAAATTATCATAAAATAAAAGAAAAAAGTGTGAGTAATTTTTGTGCATTTTGCTAAATTACATATATTACAGACAC
>CAVIFG010000162.1:0-5410 GCA_963641955.1 Escherichia coli | reverse complement strand
GTTCCATACGGTCGAGGAATGCCGCGACGAGGACGAGCAGGAAGCAGTCAACATAATCTCGCAGCTTTCCGACGGGATAGTTAACAGCCTTGTTTTTTAACTTTTTACCTTATTTTATTACTATGCAATTTACATACCGCGGCGCGATTTATTAGTTCACAATTCACAAAGTTGACGCAAAACCGCTTTACAAACGCCCCGCGCCGTGTTAAAATCAAATCATGAACGCATATCATAAATGCATTTTATTTAAGGAGATTCAGCATGAAAAAATTCTTATCCATACTGCTCGCCTGCTCCGTTCTGATGGCGGCGGGCTGCTCTAACAGCACCGTTTCGGAAAGCTCGCAGACATCAAGCGAAAGCACCGCAGACAGCACTACCGGTGACGTTTCCGAGGTTTCCTCCGAAACTTCTTCCGAGCCCGAGTCATCCGATGAGGAAAGCTCCGCCCCGGAGGAAAATTCCGAGATAGACTACTCCACCCTTTCCGAGGACGAAATTTACGACCTTATGGTTCAGCGCTCACTTATGACGACAGGCGACATGACCCGCATGGCGAATGTTCTCAAGAAAGCGCAGAACGGCGAGGAAATAACCGTTGCATACCTCGGCGGTTCCATAACCTACGGTATGACCGTTGCACCGAACGAGCCCGAAAAGTGCTGGGCGTATCGTTCCACCGAATGGCTTCGTGAGCAGTTCCCCGACGCCACTGTGAACTACGTCAACGCGGGCATGAGCGGCACCCCCTCGATACTCGGAAATGCGCGCCTTGAGCGCGACGTTCTCGCATACGACCCCGACATCGTGTTTGTTGAATTCGCCGTGAACGACGGCAATAGTTCGGAGTATCAGGTCGCATACGACAGCCTTGTGCGCACGCTCCTCACGCAGGACAAAGATATCGCGGTGGTACTTCTGTTCACCGTTATCGAAAGCGGACACACCTGCCAGGAATACATGAGCAAGGTCGGCAAGCAGTACGGTCTGCCCATGATAAGCGAGCCGAACTCCCTCGGCGTTGAGTTTGCCGACGGCAGAATGGCATGGTCCGATTACTCCGACGACCAGAGCCACCCCAACGAGGCGGGTCATAAGATAGTTACCGATTTCGTAACGAACTACTACGAGAACGTTATCCCGTACATCGACGAAAACGTCGGCGAGGTAAGCAAGGAGCTTCCCGACCCCGTTTACAGCAAGCGCTACATGAATATGCACTATGTCGACAACCAGCAGATAACCGCCGAGCTTGAAAACATGACCGCCACCTCGCAGCACTCCGATTTCCAGCACGGCTGGAGCTATAAGGGCGAAGAGGACGCTTCGATGACCTTCACCATCACCTGCAGTGCGCTCGAGATGATATACAAGGCAAATGACAGCAAGATGTTCGCCGACGCGGAGATATACATCGACGGAGAAAAGACCTGCACGGTATCCTCCAATCAGTCCGACGGCTGGAACAACCCCGTAACGCAGATGATAATCGACAACGACGAGAGCGCGGAGCACACCGTAAAAATCCTCGTTCCCGGCGGAAGCAAGCACTATTTTGAGGTGCTGGGCTTCGCATATACCGACTGACTATAACACCTGTCCCCCGACTTTTGGTTGGGGGATTTTCGGAGGATAAATCTGATGAAAATAATCGTTTTCGACATCGGCGGCACTTTGATGGAATACAAAAATATGCCGAACGTCTGGATAGAATTTTACGAAAAGGCGTTCCGCCATGTACGCGAAAAGCTCCGCCTGCCCCTCACCGATGAGCAGCTCGCGAAGTCGCTGGAGATACTTCGCAGCTTCAACCAGAAGGTGAATTACCGCGAGAAGGACTACTCCCCCGAATATATTTTCGGCCGCGTTACCGAGGGCTGGGGCGGGGATTTTTCCGTTGCGGAGGTGATAAGCGCGTTCTACGAAAGCATGGCGCTGACGCCGTATATTTACCCCGATTCCATCCCCGCGCTGGAGCGCCTGCACGCGGACGGGTGGACGATATGCACGCTGACGGACGTCGCCACAGGAATGCCCGACGAACTGCACAAAAGCTATTTCCCCGAGCTTATGCCGTATTTCGATTTGTATGTAAGCTCGATTTCCTGCGGATGGCGCAAGCCAAACGTCGGCGGGCTGAAAGTTATCGAACAGCGCTTCGGTGCGGAAATGAGCGGCTTCGTTTTCGTCGGGGACGAGGAAAAGGACATCAAAACCGCGAAGAATGCGCACTGCACCTCGGTGCTTATCGACAGGAAAAACCGCGGCTGCGATTTCGGGCAGGATTATACGATACACACGCTGGATGAAATTTTTGCGGTGATATAAAAAACGGGGCGCTTTTCGGTGCCCCGCTCTGTTTTTTAAATATACTTTTTCACGCACTCAATAAACTTTTCCTGTATCGGAAGAAGCTCCTCGAGCCGCTCGCGCGCCTTGTCGCTCTCGCCTGCGCGCAGCAGCGCGGTTATCTCGCTGTAGCCATCGTACAGCGGCGTAAGCGACAGGTTTCCCGTCACGCCTTTAAGCGCATGGGCGCAGCGCAGAGCGCCCTCCATATCGCCGCTTTCAAAATGCGGCATTACTTCAAACTCCTCCACCGAAGCCGTTAATCTTTCCAAAACACCTATGTACAGCTCAATGCTGCCCATGTAGCGTTCGTTGATGTCATTGATATCAGTCCCGAGCCTTTCAAGCTCGTCCATTAATTCCAAAGGAATCACCTCGCCGAATAGTAGCATTTATAGATTGTCACAAATATATTATACCACTATTCGCGATAAATGTCAAGAAAAATCAGAGGGGCTTTATAACTATATCGCCCTTGGAAACGGCAGCGCGGCAGTTGCAGTTCTTCGAGTTCACCTGCATTATGCTGGAATTTATCCTTAATGTTACGCCCGGATACATGGTTCTGCGGCAGGATACGAACAAATTCTGCGCAAGCTCCAAAGCTGCGTTTATCTCTTCGATGCGCTTCTGCTTCTTCTTTGCGTCCGCCTGCATTTTAAGGCGGTTTCTGAGGGCGTTCGCCTTCATCTGCTCGCGCTCGGGGGAAAGCTTCATAACCTTCTGCATTTCGTTAAGAGATGTGAGTATCTTTCCGAGCTGGTCTGCCTTATCCTCGAGGTCGGCGATATTTCTGCGCAGCTCCTCGCGCTCTTCGTAGAGGACGGCGTTGTTGCCGAGGATTATCATTGTTTTGGTGTAATTTTCCGAGCCTATCACCATCGCGTCGACATTGTTCAGCGCGGTGTACTTTCCGCCCACCATAACGCCCTTGCCGACCGCGCGGATGTCATTGCCCGCGAACACTTCGCCGCCAACGAACGACTGGCTCTCGACATCACCGTCCGCCGTCACCCTGCTGTTTTCGCAGAAGCCGAGGACAACATTCCCCTTGGACTTGATGCTGCAGTTTATGCAGCCGATGCGCACGCTGATATTTCCCTGCGCGTCGAGCGTTGCGCCGTTGCAGGAGCCGTTGACAACGATGTCCTTTTTGGATGACACGGAAAATCCCTCGAAAACGCTTCCGCGGACGGTAACGCTTCCGATGAAGTCGATATTGCCGCTGGAAACATCCACGTCGCCGTTTATCACCAGCGTTTCATCCACCGTGAACACGCCGTTCGCGAAACGGAGGTTTCCGTCCACCGCGGCGATAAGCTCGGTTTCGTCGTTTATAAGCGAGGTGCCCGTGCCTGCCCTTACGTTGGCGGGAACGCCCTTTTTCTGCGGAACGGGGCGCCCCTGTATATCCATGCCCGGCTCGCCCTCGGTGGGCTTGGTTATGGTTGCGATGGGGGTGCCCGCGGTGATATTTCTTACAATGCCGAGGTTTTTGTAGTCCACAACGCCGTGCTCGTCCTCAACGGGCGCAATGACGGTGTTTGTGTCGAAATGGTATGTAACCTTTCCGTCGGCGCCGTCCACGGGGGGCGTCCAGCGGGCAGCACAGATGTTTTCGCCATAGCGGCGCTCCTCAACGGCATCGAGGATGTCCTCCTCAAGAATGCCGTAGGTGATGTTCTTTTCATCGAGAAGATCCATTATCTTCTCATATGTAACATCGGCACCGCCGTTTTCGGGCTTCGTGAAAGACACGAACGCCGTGGTGTAGTTAGGGTTGACGGATATTTCTACCTTGGAATGGATAGGCGCCCTGCTGTCAGCGTGTTCGGACATGAGCGGAACCCCCTTCTGTGTTTTTTATAATTGTAACATATTCTGCCATAAAATGCAACATAAAAACAGGCAGAACATCAATAAAATTCAGCGTTTTCTCAGACCTTTTCGGAAATATCGAACGGAGTGCTCTGATAAACGAAATAGTTCAGCCAGTTGGTGTAGATAAGCGTGGAATGCGCACGCCAGCACAGCACGGGAGGATTTGAGGGGTTATCGTCGGGATAGTAGTGCTTGGGCAGCTCGGGATTCAATCCCTTTGCAAGGTCGCGGCGGTACTCGGTGTCGAGGGTTTCCGCGTCGTATTCGGAGTGTCCCGTGATAAAGAACTGCCTGCTGTCCTCGGTGCAGACGGCGTATACACCCGCCTCATCGGAAACAGCCATTATTTTCAGTTCCTTTACCTTTTCGATGTCCTCCGCGCGGGTTTCCGTATGGCGGGAATGCGGAACGTAGAACTCGCTGTCGAAGCCGTGGAACAGGCGGGATTTCGGCGTGAGCATCCTGTGCCTGAAAACGCCGAACATCTTCTTTTCAAGCGGGTGCTTGGGTATTCCGTAGTGATAATACAGCGCCGCCTGCGCGCCCCAGCATATGTGGAACGTGGAATGAACATGGGTCTTTGTCCACTCCATAATGTGGCATAGCTCGTCCCAGTATTCCACCTCCTCAAACTCCATCTGCTCGACGGGGGCGCCGGTGATGATAAAGCCGTCGAAGTTCATGTCCTTTACATCGTCGAAGGTTTTGTAGAACTGACCGAGGTGCTCCTGCGGGGTATTCTTGCCCGTGTATGTGGATGTCTGGAGAAACGTTACCTCTATCTGCAGCGGGGAGTTGGAAAGGCTGCGGAGTATCTGCGTTTCCGTGGTTATCTTTGTCGGCATGAGGTTTAGTATCGCGATCTTAAGCGGTCGTATATCCTGATGGAGCGCACGGTGCTCCGTCATTACAAATATATGCTCGTTTTCAAGTATGCTCTGTGCGGGAAGCCCGTCAGCTATTTTTACAGGCATTTCATCAGTTCCTTTCGCCCGCATTTGCGGGATGATTGTCGTATTATTAACATTATAATATAGTTATCATCTTTTGTCAAGCCGTGGCTATTTTGGGCGGGAAGATATTTTCGTCAAAATCACTGTTTTGGGGTAGATATTTTGTATATGGTTAGATATTGTTTTTTGAACGGAGTTGTGGTAAAATATAATAAATGCCAAAA
>CAVIFG010000161.1:5092-5452 GCA_963641955.1 Escherichia coli | reverse complement strand
TGCAAGTTCTATCCGCTTCGTCGCGACTTTTTCGGTGAAATCCCTGTCGTGCTCGGTAAATATCATGGTGATATCAGACGAGGTCAGCAGGCGCTCTATCTGCATTCGCGAGATAACGTCGATATAGTTCAGCGGCTCATCCCAGATATACAGATGAGCGCGCTGCGAAAGGCTCCGCGCTATCATGGCTTTCTTGCGCTGTCCCGCGCTGAAGCTTTCCGTACGCCGCGTGAAAAGTTCCCTCGGCAGGTCAAGCTTGCGCAGTATCGCGAAAAACAGGCTGACATCCACTCCGCATTTCTCGGCGTAATCGTTCAGCGTACCGCAGAGTTCGCCGTCGCTTTGCGAAACGACGGATAT
>CAVIFG010000161.1:1181-5082 GCA_963641955.1 Escherichia coli | reverse complement strand
CACCCCGCTCGAAAGCGCCGCGGTGCCGCTGTCGGGGGCGATATCTCCCGTGAGCATTCGTATGAGCGTGGTTTTTCCGCAGCCGTTCTGCCCGCACAGCGCCACGCGTTCGCCCTGCCGCACATCGAAACTCAGCCCTCCGAAAAGCTCCCGCCCGCCAAGTTCCAGCGTTATTTTTTCCACCCGCGCAGTTACATCGCCGTGGTATTTTAGCGGCGAAAGCTTCAGCTCCTCCGCTTCGTCGATGTTGCGCAGGAGAGCGGATTTTGCCTCGATATCCCGCTCCACGCGGGCTTTCATGCACTTTGCGCGGTTCATAAGCTTCCGCGCCTTTTTCGCGACGGAATCGCGGCGGGTGAGGGATTTCTCCGTTTTTACGGGGTCGAAGCCTATCTTCGTGGCGGCGACTTTTTCGGAGTGACGTGCCGCCTTGTCCGCCGCCGCTTCGAGCTGCTTTATCTCTCGTTTGAGCTTCTCGTTTTCCGCCCTCTCGAAGTTGTCGCGGTCAAGCTTGTTCTGATACCAGGACGAAAAATTACCGTTCTGCAGTTCAATGTTCCTGCGGTTTATCACAAGAATGTGGTCTACCGCTTCGTCGAGAAACGCCCTGTCGTGGGATACAAGTATAAACCCCGATTTCCTGCGCAGGTACTTCCCGAGCACGCTGCGGGCGTGCGCGTCGAGGTGGTTTGTCGGCTCGTCGATCAGCAGGAAGCTGTTTTCCCGCAGGAAAAGCGCTGCCAGCAGCGCCTTTGTCTGCTCGCCGCCGGAGAGCGTCCCGAACGGCCGCCACAGGATGTCGTCCTCCGCTTCCAGCAGGGAAATCTCCCGCGAAATTTCCCAGTCAAGGGCGGCGGGCGCTTTTTCGCGGATGACGTCGATAGTCGGCATATCCGCGTCGGCGGGGTAGGGGAAGTACTCGAAATCCACCGGGGCGGTTATTTTTCCGCGGTACTCCAGCTCACCGGAAAGCAGGCGCAGCAGGGTGGTTTTCCCTCTGCCGTTTCTTCCGGTAAGTCCGAGCCGCCATGACGTGTCGAGGTCGAGGGACACGTTTTCAAAGACATTTTCGGCGCTTCCGTCGTAGCCGAATGTTAAATCTGCAATGTTGATCAAAGACATAAAAAATACCTCCGTGTTCAAAAAATAATACCGCAGGAAAACCCGCGGTCATCTTTCTGCACGGAGGCGTGAAAAACACAGCCGAAACAGCCGCCGAAAACGGCAGCATATCTATCCGTGAAAAGAGCGGAGCATTCCTGCCCGCATACCGAACACGCCGCACAGGGCACAGTTTGCCCCATGCTGAAATGTCAGGATATGCGATTTTTTAGCAGGATGTTGTCCGCATCTTCTCACCTCAGATCTGTAATTTGATGGGGTCATTATAGCATGGTTCTGTGCGTTTGTCAAGGGGTCAGGAAAAATTTTTATAAAAAAATCCCCACGGACGTTCCGCGGGGATCGTAAATATTACTTGAGCGTCTTTCCGTCGCTGAACGCGTTTCCGACCTTTTCGCCAAGCTTTACATATGTGTTGTTGAACGGGTCGAAGGTTATCGGCGCCGCCTTTGCAACGTCAACCTTGCCGTTTTCGTCGAGAACCTTTTCGTCAACGCTGACGTTCACTATCTCGCCGACCATGCGGCAGGTTTCCTCGTCGTAGCTTGTCAGCCTGCATTCTACTGCGATGGGAAGCTCTTCAATAAGGGGAGCGTCAACGTGCGCGCTCTTTACAGCGTGAAATCCCGCCTTTGCGAACTTGTCGGGAACATTGTTGCCGGAAACCAGTCCCACATAATCGCAGGCGATAACGTGTTCTGCGTCTGCCATGCTTACTGTGAACGCCTTGCGGGCGAGGATATTCTTAACGGTCTTGTGGCCTGCGCTCAGGCACATGGATATTTCGCTGCCCTCGCTTATGCCGCCCCATGCGGCGTTCATTGCGTCGGGTGTGCCGTTCTCGTCATATGCCGCGATGATGAAAACGGGCTGCGGATAAGTCAGCGGCTTTGCGCCAAAATCTTTTCTCATAATTCAAGTCCTCCTTGGAAAAATTGTTCTTTCCGAACAGCTACATTATACCACCGTAAAATAAAATTGTCAAATTTTTTTAATAAAACCCTTGACAAATGGAAAAGTATGTGTTAAACTGAACAAGTCACTGAATTGAAATTATGAAATGAAAGGAGGTCCTGCAAGATGCTTAGAACAAACAATGTCGCAAGAAACAGCTATTTTATCGGAATCGGATCGTGCGGGGCCTTTATGTCAGCGGGATAACTGCTGTCGGATTTTCTGCCTGCAAGAGTCTTTCGGTTTCCGAAGGGCTCTTTTTTGTTTTATACGGAGGTGTTATATGAAAGCGTATTTATATGCCGCAAGGACGGCGATGGAAACGATGATGGCATATCGTTTTCAGGTGTGGACATACACCATAATGCAGTGTCTTATGATGATAGCCGTGGGCTTTTTCTGGCGGGCGGCGTACGGCGGCACGGAGGTGTCGAACGGCGTTACGGACGAAACGATGATAACCTACACGGTCATATCAAATCTCGTAAGTTCGCTTTACTACATGGGCGTTGAGGACAGAGTGACCGACGCCATAAAATCGGGAAGCATAGCCACCGACCTTATCAAGCCCGTGAACCTTTTCGGGCTGTATTTTGCGGAGGACGTGGGCTGCATACTGTTCAATTTCCTGTTCGGCGCGGTGCCGCTGTTTATCGTGAGCGTGCTGGTGTTCGGGCTTCCCGTGCCCGCTTCGGGGGCGCATCTGTGCTTCTTTCTGGCAAGCTTCGTGCTCGGCTACGGGATAAACTGGACGTTCTCGGCGGTGTTTTCGCTGATAGCGTTTTCGGCGATAGACCTTGGCCCCGTATTCTCGATAAAATATCATTTCGTGAATATGCTGTCCGGCGCGGTGATACCGCTGTGGTTCTTCCCGGAATGGCTGCAGAAGGCGCTCTACTTTCTGCCTTTTGTGTATATGTATCAGGAACCGCTGAGTATGTACATAGGCAAGTACGACCTTAACGAGTGCCTGTGGAAGCTCGGCGTGCAGGCAGTATGGTTCGCGGCGCTGGTGGGAGTGTTCGTGTTTGCGCAGAAGCGCGCAGAGCGCCGTGTGCTGGTGCAGGGAGGCTGACAATGAAAACAATAAAGCATTACATATCCGTGGCGCTGCTGTGCGCGCGGCTGTCGCTTCAGAGCTGCTTTGAATACCCCGCTGCGTTCATCGGCTGGCTCATTTCAAACCCGATACAATTCATCGTGGGTTTTGCGACGATAAAGTTCGTTGTGGAGGAATTCGGCACCCTTGCGGGGTGGGACTACAAGCAGCTTGCGTTCCTTTACGGAATGTCGGTGTTGAGCCACGGGCTGTCCGTAATATTCTTCACGAAAACATGGTACATGGGCTGGACGATAATCCACGGCGAGATGGACAGACTTCGCCTGCGCCCGATGAACACGCTGTTTCAGTTCCTTTTCGGCGAGATGAATTTCTACGGAATAACCGACCTCATCCCCGGGCTCATCCTGTTTATTTACGGGTGCTGCGCGGTGGATTTCAGGTGGACGTTCGTAAATACGGTCTGCATGATCTGCGCGATTATAGGCGCAACGCTGCTCCGCGGCGCGATATATCTCATGCTGGGCTGCCTTACATTCTGGACGAAAAGCCCCGGGAATATGTCGGGCTTTATGCAGGAGCTTTTCAACCGCACGAATATGTACCCGCTTACGATGTATCCGAGGGCGGTGCAGTTCGTGTTTACGTTCATCCTGCCGCTTAGCTGGGTCACATTTTACCCCGCCGCGGAGTTTATGGGCAAGGATTCGATGATATCGCTGCCGTTTGGCATGGCTTTTATAACATTGGGGCTTGGTATCGTGC
>CAVIFG010000161.1:0-1164 GCA_963641955.1 Escherichia coli | reverse complement strand
GGGTTCAGGCAGTATGAGAGCGCGGGCTCGTAAGATCGGGAGGAGATAACATGGCTGTAATTGAAGTAAAACATCTTAACAAAACGTTTAAGACGGTCAAAAAGGAAAAGGGGCTTAAAGGCGCGTTAAAGGCGCTTTTCAAGCCCGAGCGGCGCATTGTCACCGTCGTTGACGACGTTAATTTTTCCATAGAGCAGGGCGAGATAGTAGGTTACATAGGCCCCAACGGCGCGGGAAAGAGCACCACCGTAAAGATGATGTCGGGAATACTCCGCCCGACATCGGGGGAGATACTTGTAAACGGGGTAGACCCGTCCAAAGACAGAAAGGCTGTGGTGAAGCACCTCGGCGTTGTGTTCGGGCAGAGGACGCAGCTTTACTGGGACCTGCGCCTCGGCGAGAGCTTCGAGCTGCTGAAGCGTATCTACGATGTTCCCGATGAAGTGTACGAAGAAAACATGAAAATGATGGACGAGATACTCGACCTGAAAAGCATAATCGACACCCCCGTGCGCCAGCTTTCCCTCGGGCAGAGGATGCGCGGCGACCTTGCGGCGGCGATGCTGCATTCGCCGGATGTGCTGTTTCTGGATGAGCCGACGATAGGTCTTGACGTGGACGCAAAGCACGCCATCCGCAGGTTTATCAAGGAGATAAACTCCACCCGCAAGACCACGATAATCCTCACCACGCACGACCTCGGGGATATACAGGAGCTGTGCAGGCGCATAATCATCATCAACAAGGGCGTGGTGATAGAGGACGGCTCGCTGGACGAGATAATCGACAGGATAGCTCCCTACCGCCAGCTTGTGCTTGAGTTTTACACCGAGCAGCACATCGACCATCCCAAGGCGGAAACCGTCAGCGTTGAGGGTGCGCGCACCGTCTACCGCTTTATGAAGAACGACGTCACCGCCGCGGAACTTATCGAGGACATCGGAAAGCAGGCGAAGATAAAGGATATCAGCCTTGAGGAAGCGAGCATTGACGATGTTATCCGCATTGCATACGGCGGCGGGAAAGTGGGATAAACACTTAAATTTTCCGCGAAGCGGATTGGTTTTCGCTTCCTTTTGACACAAAAGGAAGCGGGGGTGTGGGGGCAGAGCCCCCGCCACTCGGCGCGATAGCGCCATTTTCGCGTTCAAGGCGCTAAAGGGG
>CAVIFG010000160.1:0-5541 GCA_963641955.1 Escherichia coli | reverse complement strand
ATTTATATGTACATAAGTTTTGAATATTACCGCGTTTTCTATTATGTTGCGAAATACGGGAGCATATCGCAGGCGGCGGAGGTGCTGATGAACAATCAGCCGAATGTTTCGCGGATAATCAAAATACTCGAGAGCGAGCTTAACTGCACGCTTTTTGTAAGGTCAAGAAAGGGCGTTGAACTCACCCATGAAGGCGAAATGCTGTTTACGCACGTTTCCGCCGCGGTGGAAAATATCCTTGCCGCCGAGGAGAAAATCAACCTTGAACATTCGCTCACCAAGGGCGTGGTTATGATAAGCGCCAGCGAAATCGCTCTGCGCTGCTTCCTACTGCCCGTGCTGAAAGATTTCCGACAGAAATACCCCGGAGTGCGCATAAGGGTATCCAACCACTCGACGCCGCAGGCTGTCACGGCGCTTAAAAACGGGCTGGTGGATATCGCGGTGGTTTCCACGCCGACGGGGGAACTCAATTCGCTGATTTCGACCAAGCTGTGTGAGATGAGGGAAATTCCCGTATGCGGTGCGGCGTTTCCCGAGCTTGCCGACAGGGAGCTTTCGCTGTCCGACCTTGCGGAGTACCCGCTCATCTCTCTCGGCAAACAAACAAAAACATACGAGGTTTACAGCGAGTGGTTTCGTGAGAACGGCTGCCCGTTCGCGCCGGATATCGAAGCCGCAACGGCAGATCAGATACTTCCGATGGTTGCAAATGATCTCGGGGTGGGATTTATTCCCGAAAAATTCCTTGACGGAAATCCGTTCAAAAGCAGCGTTATAAAACTCAGGCTTAAAGAAGAAGTCCCTGCGCGGAACATATGTTGCCTTAAACGTAAAAATCAGTCCATGAGCGCCGCCTGCCGCGAGATGGAACGGATGATAATAAAAGCCACCATGCAGTGATAAAAAACAGCACCTTTCGTTATGAAAGGTGCTGCTATTTTTATTACGGCTGCTGATTTATGCTCTTTGCCTTGAGCCGCGAAGCCGCTCTTGCGAGCGTCATCTGTGCGGCATGGAACTCGCGTATGCTGCGCTTCTGAAGAATTGCCTCGCGCGCGGCGGCGGCTTCCTCCTCGGCGCGGATCGCGTCGATTTCCTCGGGGCGCTCTGCATAATCGACAAGCACAAGGACCTCGCCATCCTCGACTTTGACAAGTCCCGCCGAAACAGCGGCGATCTGATCCTTTTCGCCGGGTATGCGGTAGGTCATTACCCCCGGAACTACCGCGCTGATTATATCGCAGTGCCCCGCAAGAATACCATACTGACCATCGGCTGTGGGAACGATCAGCGACTCGCACTCACCGTCGTAAAAGGTGTTAGATGCGGCAAGTATATGCGTCTTGAATGTATTCATGGCGCGCCTCGCTTACAGCTTTGCTGCCTTTTCGGCAACATCGTCTATGGTTCCGACGTTATAGAATGCCGCTTCGGGATACTTATCCATATCACCGCCGACGATAGCCTGAAATCCCTTGATGGTTTCGGTAAGCGGAACATAAATACCGGGGATGCCCGTGAATTTCTCCGCAACATGGGTAGGCTGCGCAAGGAAACGCTGAATCTTTCTCGCCCTTGTTACCACCTGCTTATCCTCGTCGGAAAGCTCATCCATACCAAGTATCGCGATGATATCCTGAAGCTCGTTGTACTTCTGGAGTATCTCCTGCACCGCTCTTGCGGTTTCGTAATGCGCCGTGCCTACGATATCCGCCTCGAGTATTCTCGATGTGGAGCCCAGCGGGTCAACAGCGGGATAAATACCCTGCTCGGCTATCTTACGGCTAAGAACCGTTGTCGCGTCGAGGTGGGTGAATGTTGTTGCAGGAGCGGGGTCGGTAAGGTCATCCGCGGGGACGTATACCGCCTGTACGGATGTAACGGAACCGCTTCTTGTGGATGTTATACGCTCCTGAAGCGCGCCCATTTCTTCGGAAAGGGTCGGCTGATAACCAACGGCGGAGGGCATTCTGCCCAGCAGCGTGGAAACCTCCGAACCTGCCTGTACGAAACGGAATATGTTATCAATAAACAGCAGGACATCCTTATGCTGAACATCACGGAAGTATTCCGCCATGGTAAGTCCCGAAAGAGCAACGCGCATACGCACGCCCGGGGACTCGTTCATCTGACCGAATACCAGCGCGGTCTTGTCGGATACGCCGCTCTCGCGCATTTCATTCCAGAGGTCGTTACCCTCACGGCTGCGCTCGCCGACGCCCGTGAATACGGAGTAGCCGCCGTGCTCCATCGCAACGTTGTGGATAAGCTCCTGAATAAGCACGGTCTTGCCTACGCCCGCGCCTCCGAAAAGTCCTATCTTGCCGCCCTTGGGGTACGGCTCCAGCAGGTCGATGACCTTTATGCCTGTTTCAAGCACCTGCGCAACGGGCTGCTGCTCATCAAACCCGGGAGCCTTGCGGTGTATCTCCCAGCGTTCGCCGTCCGCAAGCTCGCCCTCGCCGTCGATGGGCTCGCCGAGTACATTGAACATACGTCCGAGTGTTCTGTCGCCGACGGGGACGCTTATCGTCCTGCCGGTGGCGGTGACTTCCATTCCCCTCGCCATGTTTTCGCTGGCGCCGAGAAGAATGCAGCGCACCCTGTCCTTTCCCGTATGCTGTGCGACTTCCATAACGCGCTGCTTTCCCTTAACGTTAACGGTCAGCGCTTCTTTTATCTTGGGCAGTCCGCCCTGCTCGAAAATGCAGTCTATAACAGGGCCGGATATCTGTGTTATCTTTCCTTTACTCAATGTCCGCACGCCTCCTCACTTTTCTTTTTTGCCATCTTTCTTTTCTGTGCCTTAGCGCCCGAGGATATCTCAGTTATCTCCTGCGTTATCGCCGCCTGACGCGAGCGGTTGTACTGCACCGAAAGCTCGCTGAGCAGCTTTTCCGCATTGCGGTTTGCGGAATCCATCGCAGTCATGCGCGCATTCTGCTCCGCGCAGAAGCTGTCGACCAGCGCGCTGTAAATATATCCCGAAACATAGCTGGGGACAAGCGTATCAAGCACCGCTTCCACCGAAGGGGTGAACTCAAACGGCTTTGTTATCGCTTTTTCCGTGGTATTGTCTGCGAATGTCCTGCGGTGGAAAGGCAGAAGTCTTTCCGTCTTTGCTTCCTCGAACATTCCGTTGCGGATATCCGTGTAGACAACGAATATCTTGCAAACCTCTTTCTGCTCAAACATTTCGAGCAGTATGGAGCTTATCTCGCGTGCGCGCTGCATGGTGGGATTCTGCGCGGTGTAGAGAAAGCTGTGCTCCACGGGCACGCCGTGGTGCTCGAAATACTGTCTGCCGTACTCGCCCACAACAAGAAGCTTCGTATCGGGGTGGCTTTTCAGAAGCTTTTCCGCTTCGCGGATGACATTCTGGTTGTACATTCCCGCAAGGCCCTTATCCGCCGTAACAACTAAGCAGGCATATGTGCCGTCCAGTGTGTGCATGGCGTCCTCGGGATAGAAATAGTCGCTCTCCACCTCTTTAGAGGTACGGAAAACACGCTTTATCTCGCCCTTTATCGCGTCGAAATACGGACGGGTATGGTCAAGCTCCGATTTTGCCTTGCGCATTTTTGTGGAAGCGATAAGGTACATCGCGTTGGTTATCTTCTGAGTATCGCGAACGCTTTTTATGCGGTCCTTTATCTCTTTTGTGTTAGCCATAGCGCACCGCCTTAACCGACGTTACGCTCCGCAAAGCGCTGAGAAAATTCAAGTATCGACTTTCTTTCCTCTTCGGTGGTTTCGCCGGTGCGGTCGATCTTGTCGCAGAGGTCGGGCATCTCCGCCGCAGCGGCGTCAAGCAGCCCGCGGCTCATCTGCGGTATCTTGTCGGGCACGGTATCCTGGAATACATGACCCATCGCCGCAGTAAGGAGTATCACCTGTTCATGCTGCTTGTAGGGGTTATACTGCTTCTGACGCAGCAGGCGCATAAGTCCCTGACCGTAATGGAGCTGCTTCTTGGTGGCTTCGTCGAGGTCGCTCGAGAACTGCATGAACACTTCCATCTCGCGGTACTGCGCAAGGTCAAGGCGGATGGCGCCTGTCGCCTTTTTCATTGCCTTGGTCTGAGCCGCACCGCCGACACGCGATACCGAAAGACCTACATTTACCGCAGGGCGCTGACCCGAATGGAACAGGTCGCTCTCGAGGAATATCTGACCGTCGGTGATGGAAATTATATTCGTGGGGATATACGCGGAAACGTCGCCCGCCTGTGTTTCAACGATGGGCAGAGCAGTCATGCTGCCGCCGCCCAGCGCGTCGGAAAGGTGCGCGGAACGCTCCAGCAGACGGGAATGCAGGTAGAATACATCGCCGGGGTACGCTTCACGTCCCGGGGAGCGCTCCAGCAGAAGGCTCAGAGTACGATATGCAACGGCATGCTTGGAAAGATCATCGTATACGATCAGTACATCCTTGCCGTGGTTCATGAAAAACTCACCCATCGCGCAGCCTGAATACGGCGCGATATACTGTAATGTCGCGGAGTCACTGGCGGTGGCGTTAACGATTATCGTGTAATCCATGGCGTCGTGCTTGCGGAGGTTTTCGGCAAGCTGTGCAACAGAAGAAGCCTTCTGACCTATCGCAACATAAATGCAGACAACGCCCTTACCCTTCTGGTTGAGGATGGTGTCCAGCGCGATGGCGGTCTTACCCGTCTGGCGGTCGCCGATTATCAGCTCACGCTGACCCCTGCCTATCGGAAACATGGAGTCGATAGACAGCAGACCCGTTTCCATAGGACGGTTTACGGGCTGGCGGTCAATAATGCCGGGGGCGGGGTTTTCGATGGGGTAGTAATCCTCCTGCGCAATGGGTCCCTTGCCGTCAACAGGCTCGCCCAGCGCATTGATAACGCGCCCCATGAATGCTTCGCCGACGGGAATACCCGCAACTTTCTTTGTGCGGCGGACAACGCTGCCCTCGGTTATTTCGCTTTCGTCGCCGAAGATAACGCAGCCTATCTCGTCCTCCTTGAGGTCGAGTATCATACCCTTGATGCCGCATTCAAACAGCAGTATCTCGCCGTACTCTGCCTGTTCAAGACCGCTTATGGTCGCGATACCGTCGCCGACGGTAAGAACAGTGCCGACTTCTTCATCGCGGGGTATCGGCTCGAAATCCTCGACCGCCTGTCTTATCATCGGCAGAACGTCCTGCTTACCGCGGATAGCCTCGGAAATGCTTTCCTTGAGCTGCTTTGCGCGGCCCTCGGCGCTCCAGTCGAATATTCTGTCAAGGTTCCACTTGTAGGTGGATGTGCCTATCTCAATGCGGAAACCGTCGCGCACGCTGTCGTCCTGCTTCGGGATAACAGCAACTGCGGCATTGTACTTTTTCTCGAGATAATCCTGAACCTTTTTAAGCTGTTCATCGGTGGGAGTTTCGCGGCTGTATATGAACGCTTCGACCTCAACTTTTCTGATCTCGTGTTCTGTCATCAGTCATTACTCCTTTCCGAAACTGTCATAGGCACTCTCGGTGGAAACAAGCAGCTTGTCTACCGCAGCGGATACCATT
>CAVIFG010000159.1:0-5568 GCA_963641955.1 Escherichia coli | reverse complement strand
GCATTAAATATAATTCAAATAAATATGCCGCAGGCAGGTCTGCGGCATATATCTTATGTCATGATCACTTTGTGAATGCGAACGACCTCATATCGAAATCGCTGCCCGGCAGGAATGCAAAGGAAACCTTCACCTTGCCGCTTATGCCATCCAGCGGGAAGCTGCGGCGGCAGTATTCGGTTTCTCCGTCGGTTCTGAATTCGCACAGGATACGCTTTGTATCCGTGCCGTCGTCGAGGATAAGGTGAATGCTGTTGAGCGGCAGGGGGGATCTTCCCTCGATGGTGAGCGCCGCAGGTGCTTCGTCCGAGAAATCAAACTCTCCGAAATCCAGCACGACGTTATTTCCGATGCCCGTTACTTCTCCGTCGCCCACGGTGAACTTATCGCCGTAGATATGCTCCGCCTCGGTTGCATTGTTTTCGGCGAATTCGCGGCGTCTGCGTTCAAATACAAATCCGTTGACCTGTAAGAAATAATCCGTTTCAATGCAGAATGTGTGTATTCCGCGCAGCACCTTGTTCAGCTTGAATGTGTTGGGCTTGAATGTCATCCACTCGGGTGTTTCGTGGTATTTGAATGTTCCGAGCAGCTCTCCGCCCTCGTCGGGGATACCATCGTAGAAGCTTATCTCAACGGGGTCGAGCGTGTTCGCCCAGATGGGAACGCTTACCGTATCCGCGCCGCTGCCAAAATCAACGTTTTCGTATGCTGCCCATGCGCTTCTGTTTCCGCCGGGGAAGCCTATGCCCTTTGATACGCCCTGACCCAGCTCCGCGCTGCATCTTGTATACAAGCCCGCAGTAACGAACTCATACGGGTCTGTAAGGGCGCTTCCGAGCCCCTCTGCGCTGAACGGCAGGGTAGACATGATGTGGAACTTTTCGGTGCCGTTCTTGCACATCGCGCGCAGGCAGTATTCGCCGTCGCCCTTTGCAATTATTGTAAGGGAGCCGTCACTGTTTACTGTGCACTCTGCGGCGCGGGTCGCAACGCCCGTTTCGTTGGTGATTCTGTATTCGATGTCATGCGCGTAGTCTGCGTTTGCGGGCAGAACGTTCACTTTGACGTGCATCTCGCTCTTGTTTTCGTCAATAACGAGGGTATCGGCGCATAGCTCGATTTTTCTTACGGGAATTTCATCAATACGCCCGCATTCGGTGGGGGCAAAGGATACGTTTTCGCAGCAGGATGTGCCTGCGGCAAAGTCTGCGGGTTCAGCGCTGAGAACAATGCTGCTGTCGGGCAGCGCGGGGGAGGAGAATGTAACGGTGATGTCACCGGTGCGCTCGGTGGAGCCAATTACTGCGAGCATCTTTCCCGAAAACAGTCTGCGGGATGTGCCCTTGTACTGGTCGTAATCGGTGCTGTCGCCGTTGTCAAGACCCATCAGCCTGCCTGCGCCCTCGACCTTAACATTAACGCGGTTGTTCGCATTTGCGCAGAAGTTGCCGTCCGCGTCCACGGCGGAAACCTCGACATAAATAAGGTCTTTTCCGTCGGCATTGAAAACGGTCTTGTCGGCGGAAATTACAAGGCCCGCCGCGTCGCCAAAGGAGCGCGTAGTATCCTCGGCGATGATATTTCCGCTTTCGTCATAAGCCAGCGCTTTCAGCTCGCCCTTGTGGTAGGAGATTATGAAGTCGGCGGTGAGCTGAGTTCCGTGTGCATGGTCTATATCAAATGCACCCATGCTGTTTCCGTTGTAAAACAGCTCTACCCGCGGAGCGTTGGAGCATACTCTCACATCAACGGGCTGACCCTCGTTGAAATCCCAGTGCGGGAATATGTGCACGAACGGCGACTTCTTATAATCAGTCCATTCAGCGCGGAAAACATATGCGCTGTCCTTGGGGAATCCCGCGGTATCATACTGACCAAAATAGCTGTTCTTTGTTGAATACGGAGTAGGCTCGCCGATGTAATCGAAGCCTGTCCAGATGAACTGTCCCGCGCAGTATTCCGCGTCGCGGTCGTTGATAATGCAGGCTTCGGTGCTCTTTGCACCCCAGCCGGTGCAGCTGTTTCCAAGGGAGGAGCACTGCTCGTCGTCGTCCGCAAGCACTGTCTGCGAAAGCGGGAAGTGGTATATTCCGCGGCTCTGTACAACGGACGCGGTTTCGCTTCCGTATATCATCCAATCGGGGTGCTTTTCGTGGTGCTCGTCATAAAGGCGCTCGCCGTAGTTGTAGCCGACAAGCTTCAGAATATCTCCGCATTTCTGCCCGTTTTCCCACTGCATATAGTTCGAGCCGAAAGTTACATAGCCGTTTCCACGCGGGTCGTGAAGCTGTACAAGGTGCTTTAGCATGGATGTAACTTCCTGACCCCTGTCGTCGGCGTGGGTGTCGAATATTTCGTTGCCGACGCTCCAGCCGATTATCGAGGGATGATTTCTGTCGCGGCGCACCCATGAAGCAACGTCCTTTCCGACCCAGCCGTCGAAAAAGCGCGCGTAGTCGTAATCCGTCTTGCAGCGCTCCCACATATCAAATCCCTCGGAAAGCACCAGCATACCCGTTTCGTCCGCAAGCTGCATGAATTCCTCGGAGGGCATATTGTGGGATGTTCTTATGGCGTTAACGCCCATTTCGCGCAGCTTTGCAAATCTTCTGCGCAGCGCCGCCATATTCGATACCGCGCCGAGACAGCCGTTGTCATGGTGCTCGCAGGAGCCGTGGAGCTTAACGTGCCTGCCGTTGAGGAAAAATCCACGGTCGGTTGTAAATTCTATCGTCCTGAATCCAAAGTGCTGTGTTATCCGCTGAATTACATCGCCGTTTGCAATGACCTCGGATACCATCGTGTACAGATACGGCGTTTCAATATCCCAAAGCTTCGGGGAATCTACCTGCATATTCTGCGTTGTGAGGGAATATGCGGCGCCGTCTACTCTTGCGTCCTGCGGGATGCAGGAGATATCCGCCGCGCAAGCGTCGCTCTCGGCGGATGCGACAGCATTGCCGTTAGCGTCAAGAACGGTGTTTCTTATCCTTGTGCCGGTAACGCTTTTTCCTGCGGGGCGAAGCAGCTCGGCGGTCACGCTTACTGTCCACGCGCCGTTTTCCTGCTTTGTGGAAATATAAATGCCGTCGTTTCCGAGCCTGATTTCGGGGGATTCGCACAGCCATACATTGCGGAATATACCCGCGCCCGAGTACCAGCGGGAGTTGGGGGAGTGGTGGTCAACACGGACGGTCACGGTGTTTTCGCCGTCGGTGATAAGGTCGGTGATGTCAAATTGAAACGCGGAATAGCCGTATTTCCATTCGCCAGCCTTTTTTCCGTTGACATACACGGAGCTGTCCATATAAACGCCGTCAAAGCGGATGTATGTTCTCACGCCCTGCTTTTTGTTGTATGTAAAGCTTTTCCTGTACCATCCTGTGGATGTTGCATATAGGTCGTTGGTGTTTCCAATGAGCCAGTCGTGGGGGATATCCACCTTTGCAAAACCAAGCGAGTCGGAATAATCGGTGCCGAAAGGCGCCTTGCAAAACTCCCATCCGTCGCAGAATAAAGTTCTGTTTGAATATGTGTCGCAGAATGCCATTGTGTTATTTTCCTTCCGTTTCTGAAGTTATTTCAATGCTTACGCAGTCGCTGCCGCAAAGGCTTGCGCTGAGCATATCCGGTTGATGTGTGCCCGCATACAGGGTGTATCCACAGTCGGGGCGTATGCGCTCGCCGTTTTCATTTACGACCGTAAACGCCTTTTCGGAAAGCGGGATATCGAATGTTATTTCCTCGTTTTCCCTGATGAATATTCGCTTGAAGCCGCACAGGCAGGGATTAGGTGTTGCGTTTCCGTCGTGAGCTTTTATGTACAGTTCAACAACGTCCTCGGTGGTTCTTCCGTGGTTTACCGCCGTAACGCTCGCCTTTCCGTCCTTGTATTCAAGCGCTGTTACTTTCACGTCGCCGTAGGTCAGGCCATAACCAAACGGGAACAGAATGTTGTCCGTCGTATAACGGTATGTCCTGTTTTTCATGGAATAGTCGGTGAAATCAGGCAGCTTCTCTGCGGTTTCGTAGAATGTAACCGGCAGCTTTCCCGAGGGGGATATATCGCCGAAAATAATATCCGCAAGAGCCTTTCCGCCCTCAGAGCCGGGATACCATGCGTGTATCAGTGCATCGGAGCATACCTCGGTATTTATCGAGCTTCCGGCGGCGCATACGATTATCACGGGCTTTCCGAGCGCAGTTATTTTCTCCGCGAGAATGCGCTGACTCTCAGGCAGGCGCAGGTCATTTTTATCCCCCGAGGAAAACTCGTTGCCCGTGTCGCCCTCTTCGCCCTCGATGGTAGCGTCAAGCCCTAAGCAGAGTATGACTACATCGGAATTTGCCGCGGCGGCTTCCGCTTCGGCGTATCTGTCGCCGCTTTTTGCAAGCCCCGAAACCCTGTCCTTGTAGAGGTGACAGCCCTCTGCATACAGCACGCGGCCGCTGAATCTGTCCTCAATGCCCTCGAGGAATGTAACGTACCTGTCGGCGGTGCCGTTGTAGTTGCCCTCGAGAGCCGTTCTGCTGTCCGCGTTCGGACCTATCACCGCGATGGTTTTCACGTCGCTTTCGTTAAGCGGCAGGATGCCGTTGTTTTTCAGCAGCACCATTGATCTCTGTGCGCAGCTGTATGCCGCCTGCTTGTGCTCGGGGCAGGAAACCACGCTGTACGGTATCTTGTCGTATTCGGTGGAATCGTCGAACATTCCGAGCCTTATGCGCGCCCTCATCAGCTTGACGCAGGAGCGGCGGATATCCTCTTCGGAGATAAGCCCCTTTTCCAGCGCCGCGAGGAGATACGCGTAAGTGCAGCCGCAGTTCATGTCGCAGCCCGCTTTCAGAGCAATTGCTGCAGATTCTACGGGAGATGATGTTACTCTGTGGTGCTCGTGGAAATCGCGTATCGCCCAGCAGTCGGATACAAAGTGTCCGTCAAATCCCCATTCTTTCAGCTTGCTCATAAGGAAGCTGTTTGCGCAGGCAGGCTCCCCGCCGACGCAGTTGTACGCGCCCATCACGCTTTCGACCCTTGCGTATTTCACAAGCTCCTCGAATGCATAAAGATACGTTTCCGACATATCCTTTGCGCTTACATCCGCGTTGAATTCATGCCGCAGGGATTCGGGGCCGCTGTGCACTGCGAAATGCTTTGCGCAGGCGGAGGTTTTCATTACCTTTCCGCTGCCCTGAAGCCCCTTTACAAAAGCCTTGCCGCATTCCGCCGTGAGGAACGGATCCTCGCCGTAGGTTTCGTGTCCTCTGCCCCAGCGGGGGTCGCGGAAGATGTTTATATTTGGCGCCCAGAGTGTGAGTCCTTTGTAAATATCCCTGTCGCCGCGCTTGGAATATTCGTTGTATTTCGCCCGCGCTTCGGTGGAGGTGATGTCCGCCGCGCGGTTGACTAGATCCGTGTCGAACATGGCGGCAAGACCTATTGCCTGTGGAAACATCGTTGCCGTGCCGCTGCGGGCAAGGCCGTGGATGCCCTCGTTCCACCAGTTGTATTCCGGCACGCCGAGCCGCTCTATCGCGGGGGCGTCGTACCTTAGCTGCGAGGCG
>CAVIFG010000158.1:0-5608 GCA_963641955.1 Escherichia coli | reverse complement strand
GCCTGCTATTGACAAAAGCGCTTTAATGTGATAATATATGATAGTAACGTAATATCATGCTACTATGCTACTACAGTAAAGTGCAGGGAAAGGTTGTTTATTTTGAAAAGAAACGATTTGCTCACCCCCGAGGGTACACGGGATCTGCTTTTTGAGGAATGCGCGGCGAAGCGCACTATTCAGGAGCGTTTTACGGGAATATTTGAGAGCTACGGCTATTCCGAGGTCATAACGCCCGGGCTGGAGTTCTACGATCTCTTTAACGGAAAGGTTCGCTACTATCCGCCCGAAACCATGTATAAACTGGTGGACTGCAAAAACAGGCTGATGGTGCTCCGCCCCGATAATACCATGCCGATCGCGCGCCTTGCGGCAACGCGCCTTAAAGAAGAGCCGCTCCCGCTTAAGCTGTTCTATAATCAGTCTATTTTTATGGTAAACCCCAAGAACAGCGGCCGCGACGATGAATTTACACAGAGCGGCATAGAGATCCTCGGCGGAAAAAGCTGCGCGGCGGACATCGAAGCGCTCACGCTGGCGGCGGAAGCGCTGACGGTCTGCGATGAGGACTTCCGCCTTGAAATAGGCGAGAGCAGCATTTTCCCGATACTTATTGAGCAGCTCGGCGCTGACGACGAGCAGACGGAAAACATTCGCGGCTTTGTAATGGCGAAGAATTATCCCGCACTGAACGAGCTGCTTTCCGACAATGATTCCCCCGCGGCAAAGGCGATGAAAGCGCTTCCGAAGCTGTTCGGCGGCGCGGAAGTATTTGAAGCGGCGGAGCAATTCATGTACACCGACGAGCTGAAAGAAAAACTCAGCGGGCTGAAAAAGCTTTACAACGACCTCTGCGCCTGTGGACTTGACGGCAGATTAAAGGTCGACCTCGGGCTTGTGCATAAGAAGAACTATTACACAGGCATAATCTTCCGCGGATATGTCGAGGGCTACGGGCTTCCCGTGCTTTCGGGCGGACGCTACGATTCTCTGCTCGGCGATTTCGGAAGAGATCTCACCGCGGTCGGATTTGCGATAAACATTGAAGCGGCTGCAAAGGTGCTGCTGAAAAAGGCGGGAGCTTCGCTGGTGAAGAATCCCGATATCCTTGTTTTCGGGGAAGAGGGCGCGGAAACCGCCGCACTGAAGCACTGCTCCGAGCTTATCAAGCAGGGTTACATGGTGCGCAATTCTCTGCTGGAATGCCCGAAATGCGCAAAGAAATACGCGCAGGAACATAACATAAAGCGGCTGGATATCGTGTCCGCCGACGGCACTGTAACGACATCGGAGGTGTGAGCATGGAAAACAGAAAAGTAAGAATTGCTCTCACAAAGGGCAGAATTGAAAACAAGGCTGTCGACCTCCTCGAAAAAATCGGCTACGATGTTACAGAGCTGCGCGAAAAGGGCAGGCGCCTTATATTGAACGTCCCCGGCGAGGATATAGAAGTCGTTCTTGCAAAGGCGGCGGATGTTATCACATATGTCGAGCATGGCGTGTGCGATATCGGCGTTGTCGGCAAGGATACAATAATGGAGCACGGCGGAAAATTCTTCGAGGTTTCCGACCTCGGCTTCGGCAGGTGCAAATTCGCCCTCGCGGTAAAAAAGGGACACAATTTCTATGACGGCTACGGAGTTAAGACCGTCGCTACGAAATACCCCGAGGTTACCCGCAGCTTCTTTGAAGCAAAGGGCATGGATGTTGATATAGTAAAGATAGAAGGCTCCGTTGAACTCGCCCCGCTGGTGGGACTGGCAGACGGCATTGTCGATATCGTTGAAACAGGAACGACCCTCAAGGAAAACGGTCTTGAGGTGCAGGAGGATGTTGCCCCCATTTCTGCAAGACTTATCGTTAACACGGTAAGCATGAAGCTCAAGCAGGAGCGCATCGCGGAAATAGTAAGACTTATCGAGGAGAATTTGAAATGATAAAGATAATCAAGGCAGACGGTGCAGAAAAGCAGTTCCTCGCGGATGTTGAAAAGCGCGCGGGCGAAGTCAATGCGGACGTAGAAAAGATAGTACGCGGCATTCTCGCGGATGTAAAGGAAAACGGCGACAGCGCAGTAAAATCCTACACGGCAAAGTTCGACTGCCCCAACGCTCAGTATTACCGCGTTCCCGATGAGGCAATAAACGACGCCCTCACCGAGGCAAACGAAAAGTGCCCCGATTTCGTGAACGCAATGCTGAACGCGGTCGAGAACATCACCGCATTCCACACAAGACAGAAGCGCGAGGGCTTCTGCGTTACCGAAGCAAATGGCGTTATGATGGGTCAGCGCGTGCGCGGACTTGATAAGGTAGGTCTGTATGTTCCCGGCGGCACGGCGGCGTACCCCTCTTCCGTGCTGATGAACGCTATCCCCGCAAAAATCGCGGGCGTTAAGGAAGTTATCATGGTAACTCCTCCGCTGAAGGACGGCACAGCAAACAAGGATATCCTCGTTGCGGCGGCGCTCTGCGGCGTTGATAAGATATACCTCGCCGGCGGCGCACAGGCTGTTGCTGCTCTGGCATACGGCACGGATGAAATCCCGCGCGTAGACAAGATAGTAGGCCCCGGCAATATTTTTGTTGCAACCGCAAAGAAGCTCCTTTACGGCACCGTTGATATTGATATGTTCGCGGGCCCCAGCGAGATACTTGTATTCGCCGACGAAACCGCAAACCCTGTATACCTCGCGGCGGATCTTATGTCGCAGGCAGAGCACGACAAGCTTGCCAGCGCAATAATGATAACCACCAGCATGGATGTTGCAGTGAGAACGCAGGAAGAGATCGAGCGCCAGTCCGCATACCTTTCCAGAAAAGACATCATCGACTACTCCATCTCCAACTACGGTGCTATCATCGTATGCGATGACAAGGATTACGCGATCGAAATTGCAAACAAGCTTGCTCCCGAGCACATGGAAGTCGTTGCCGAGAACCCCACGGAGTACATCGGCAAAATAGACAACGTAGGTTCGCTGTTCCTCGGTCAGTATTCCCCCGAGCCTCTCGGCGATTACTACGCGGGTCCGAACCATGTTCTTCCCACCAGCGGAACAGCACGTTTCTTCTCTCCGCTCGGCGTGGACAGCTTCGTAAAGCGTTCCAGCTACATCTGCTACACCAAGGACGCGCTTCTTGACGCCGCGGATGATATAATCCTCTTCGCGGAGCGCGAAAAACTCACAGCTCACGCAAATTCCATCAGAGTCCGCAAAGAAAACTGATAAACAAATTTTCAGCCGCGAGGGTGCGCCTGCCGTATCCCCGCGGTTAGCCATAAAAAAGGAGCATGAATATGAACAGAACCGCGCAGATATCAAGAAAAACAAAGGAAACCGACATCACCGTAAAGCTTGACCTCGACGCCGCACCCAAGGCGGAAATAGATACAGGCATAGGTTTCCTCGACCATATGCTGACGGCGCTTGCGGTACACGGTGGATTTTATCTTTATGTAAAGTGCGTCGGCGACCTTTACGTCGACCCGCACCATACCACCGAGGACATCGGAATAGTACTCGGGCAGGCTTTCAAGGAAGCGCTGGGCGATAAATCGGGTATAATGCGCTACGGAAACGCGTTCATCCCCATGGATGAATCGCTGGCGTTCTGCGCGCTGGATATCAGCTCAAGACCCTACCTTGTGTTCAATGCAGAGTTTACAAACGAAAGGGTAGGCGCATTCGACACCTGCCTTACGGAGGAATTCATGCGTGCGTTTGCATTCAACGCTGGTATAACGCTCCATCTGCGCTGCGAGTACGGCGCTAACGACCATCACAAAATCGAAGCGCTGTTCAAGGCGCTCGCATACGCTCTCAAGCAGGCGATAAAGCGCAACAGCGACGGCAGCGTGGTTTCAACAAAGGGAATGCTGTGATGCAGGGATATAACCTTATCGCAGTGTTTTCTCCCGACGGGGAAAAGGTGCTCATGTGCAAAAGGGTGAAAAATCCCTACAAGGGGCTTCTGAACTTCGTTGGAGGAAAGATAGAACCGAACGAAAACGGGGAAGCGGCGGCATACCGCGAGCTTTTTGAAGAAACAGGGATAACGCGCGGGGATATTTCCCTCGTCCATCTTATGGATTTTTCGTACCCGCTTGACCCTTGCTATGTCGAGGTTTATGCGGGACAGCTCACGCGGGAAACAGAGCCGTTCGGCGATGAAAACCCGCTTCTTTGGAGCGGCATGGACTGCGATTTTTTTGATATGAACAGGTTTGCGGGCGAAGGAAACATCGGGCATATCGTCGAGCATATAAAGATAAACAGCGACAGGATATTCCGAAAGAAAGGAACATGGATATGACAGCGATAATCGACTACGGCGCGGGCAATCTTTTCAGCGTAAAGAATGCGCTGGATTACCTCGGTATCGAAAACAAAATAACTAATGACGCGGATGACCTGCGCGCGGCGGACAGGCTTATTCTCCCGGGTGTAGGCGCGTTTCCTGACGCGATGAGAATGCTCACCGAATCGGGTCTTGTTGACGTTATAAAGGAAGAGGTGCAGAAAAAGCCGCTGCTTGGTATCTGCCTTGGAATGCAGATGCTTTTTGAAAAAGGCTACGAATTCGGCGAAACGGACGGGCTTGGTTTTATAAAGGGAAGCGTAAAGCTCATGCACCCCGCGGGAGATCTCCCCGTGCCGCACATCGGCTGGAACAGCCTTGAAAAGAATGTTTCGTGCAGGCTTCTCGACAGGTGCGCGGAAGGGGAGTATGTATATTTCGTGCATTCCTACGCGGCGGAATGCGACAGCAGCAATGTTGCGGCGTACTGCGATTACGGCATGAAGATACCCGCGCTGGTATGCGAGGGCAATGTGTACGGCGCGCAGTTCCACCCCGAAAAGAGCGGCGAAACGGGTCTGAACATTCTGCGGTGCTTCGCAGAACTGTAATTATAAAAAAAAATATTGCACAAAAGATAACTTTTACGCAATACAAGGAGAAAACCAATGGTCATTTTACCTGCAATAGATATCAAGGACGGAAACTGCGTCAGACTTTTCAAGGGGGATTACAACACCGTACAGAAAGTTGCTGATAACTACATGGATACTGCACGATCCTTTAAGGCGGCAGGCGCTGAGTGGATACACATGGTCGACCTCGACGGCGCAAAGGACGCCTCGCAGCAGAACAAGGAAATATTCCTCGATGTTGCGAAGAACACAGGCTTAAAGGTAGAGGTAGGTGGCGGAATACGCTCCATGGACACCGTGGAGATGTATCTCTCGCGGGGGATAGAGCGCGTTATCATCGGCTCCGCGGCGGTAAAGAACCCCGAGCTTGTCAAGACCGCCGTCCGCGAATACGGCGAAAGAATTGCCGTGGGAATTGACGCAAAGAACGGATATGTTGCCACCGAGGGCTGGCTTGAGGGTTCGGATGTGTATTTCACCGACCTTGCAAAAGCAATGGCGGATGTCGGGGTCAAGTACATAATCTTCACCGATATTTCCAAGGACGGCACCCTTTCGGGCGTAAATGCCGAGCAGCTTGACGAGATAAACCGTGCCTGCTCCTGCAGCATAATCGCCAGCGGCGGCGTGCACACCATCGACGACATCATCACCTGCAAGAAGCTTGGGCTG
>CAVIFG010000157.1:2419-5628 GCA_963641955.1 Escherichia coli | reverse complement strand
ATATTATCCATAAAAGCTCCCTTTTATTTTTTTATCGGAGGTATCTGCCATGTATAGTCTGCTGCTTCAGTTCGCGCTGGAAAACCTGCTGTTCTTCGGCCTGCATTTCGACGGGAAAAACCTGTTCCCGCGACGGCTTTCCGCCAAGGAGGAGGCGGAGTGCGTAAAGCTCATCGCCGACGGCGACGCCGCCGCCCGCGACAAACTCATCATCCATAACCTGCGCTTGGTAGCGTATATCGTTCGGAAAAACTACCCCGACGCGCCGGACAAGGACGACCTAATCTCTATCGGCACCGTGGGTCTTATCCGCGCGGCGGAAACGTTCGATTTTACAAAGAGCAACAAGTTCAGCACCTATGCTTCCACCTGCATTGATAATGCAATATATCGCCTGCGGAAACCTATGTATCCTCCCCGCGGAAATAGACGTGAACGCTCTCGCCGTCCCATTCCGCGCGGTATATTATCCGCCGCATGAACTCCCGCCTGTCCCCCACCGAAAGCCCCGTAAACAGCCCGCGGATATCGCCGAGCCGCTCGGCAATGCGGCCGCAGGCGGATTCATCGAGTGTTTTCCCGCCGCCGCGAAGCTCCGCAAGTTCGCTTTCCGCCGCGCGGAGTTCGCCGTCAAGGCGGCATATCTCGGTTTCGGTATGATTTGACAGCGCAGTGCCCTCCGCGCGGGAGAGCAGGCTCATTAAATTTGCTATCCTGCGCTTTTTTTCGGCGATGAGCCGCTCCAGCTCCCCCGCCCTTTCGCGGGAGGAACCGCGCCTGCTTTCAATGCGCTTCATTATCATTTCGGGGGATATCGCGCCGCTTCCGAAGCGGTCGAGTATCCCTCTGCAGACAAGCGTATCCAGTGCGTTTCCGCTTACGTTGCACATATCACAGCCGCTTCTGCGGGAGCGCTCCTTGTACTCGCACATATAGCTGAACACCTGCGTGCCGTCGGGCAGGACGCGCGCGCCGCTGTTCGCCCTCGGCCGCATGATACCGCCGCATTTTCCGCAGCGGACAAGCCCCGCAAGCACCGCCGAGCCGCTTTTCGCGGGGCGGAAGAAGCTCTTACCCGCGTTGGCTTCGATGATTTTCTGAACGCGTATCCACTCCTCCGAGGGGATAACGCCAAGGTGCTTTCCGACGGAGATAAGCCATTCCTCCGGGGGCAGGCGCAGGGACTTCTTCCCGCTCTGCGACGTGCGGCGAAACGGCATTATGCCGTGCTTTCCGTCCGCCTCGCGCTTTTCAAAGCAGACGTCGCAGCCCAGCCGCGCGAAATATTCATACGCCGCTTCGTCCGCGGTGCAGTAGACGGGGTTGGTGAGAATATCCCGCACCGACCGCGGGCGGAAGCTACCGCCGCTGCGGGTGACCAGCCCGTTTTTTATGCACCATGCCGCCGTGCCCGTAAGCGAGCGCAGTTCCGCAAACCTGCGGTATATCGCCCGCACGATGCGCATTTCGTCCTCCACGGGGGAAAGCTTGTATGCCGAGCGGCTTTTGCCCTCGCCGTCCTTGATTTCCACCCGCTCGCCGACAAATCCCATCGGCGAAGCCCCGCCGAGCCACCGCCCCGTCCGCGCCAGCAGCACAAGATTATCCCGCACGCGCTCCGCGATGGTTTCCCGCTCAAGCTGCGCGAAAACCGCGGCAATGTTCATCATCGCCCTGCCCATGGGGGTGGAGGTGTCGAACTGCTCTTTTATGCACACGAACGCGGTGTGCATTCCGTTGAGCTCCTCGATAAGCCGCGCGAAATCGCCTACGTTCCTGCTTATCCTGTCAAGGCGGTAGACCACTATGTAATCGAACGGCTGATTTTTTGCGCTTTTCATCATCTGTCGGAACTGCGGGCGGTCGAGATTTTTCGCCGAGAAGCCCTCGTCCTCGTAGACGGTTATGTCGCCGTCATGGGCTTCGGGGATATTCCGCAGGATATATTCGCGGCAGAGAATGACCTGATTTTCGATGCTTTCTCCCTTGCCCGTGAATTTTGATTTTCGGGAATATATCGCGATCTTCATGCGGCTCCTTTCGCGCCCTGTTTAATTATACCTGATAATCGCGCTTTCGTCAAGAGCTTTCGGACAAACGCGGGCGGAGTTGCACTGTATTCCCCGTCGGAATATTATACAGCAAAAAACAGGGCGATATGCCCGAATTATTCGGCGGATAAACGGCAAAAACAGCGGAGCATTCCTGCCCCGCTGTCCTGTATATTTACTTGCCCGCTCAGAAATCAATTACAAAATCGCCGAAAGCAATGCTCTGAACATCGTCGGGATTTAACGGATAGGTGTAGTGCAACTCAATGCAGCCGTCCGTTTTGCCGTTTTCGCCGCCGTATGTTCTTACCACACCTCTCTTCGCGGTAACGGTTGTTCCGTCTTTAAGAGTTACCACCGCGTCGCCGAGCGCTGTTATCTCGTCAATAACGGACATCTCCGGAGTTTCGATGTCCTCAATTATCTGACCGTCTTCAGCGGTAATGGCGTCGTAGTATGCCATATCGGTGGCGTCTGTTATGTTCCCGCTGAAATAAAGATCAGACTTCAGACCCGACACCTTTACCTTGTTGATAACGCCGTCGAAGGAGTTCAGCTTGAGATCAACGGAAAGCTCCTTTTCGATATTCTCGGGGAGGTTGAAGTCTATCGGAATATCCTTGTGGCAGCTCAGTACCGCCGTGCCGGGGTCGCCCGCCTTTGTTTCGGCGAGGAAATCAATGTTAAGCGTTTTCCCCGCGAGGTCTACGGTGTCATAGGAAATTTTGATACAGCCTGTTTCCGTGTTTCCGTCCTCGGAGATTATTTCGGTGCTGTAACCCATTCCGCCCGCGAATACATTGTCGATCCTGAACCCGAAATTTCCGAAGTCGATCTGTAACCCGGGTATAACTCCGCCGGTCGTTTCGAGCAGTTCGTCGCTCGCCGTTACGGTATACATGATATAGCACAGGTCGTCGTAAACCAGCATACCGTCAAGCTTCGCAGTAATTCCGTCGCCCTCCATGACGATATCGAGGGGCTTGCCGTATTTCTCGAAATCGAACGTTCCGATTTCCTTTTCGGGAACAAGTTCCACGGTCTGTTCGGGCGCGGAACCGCTCTCCGCGGGAACGCTGTCGGGGTATATTTCCTGCTCGGTTACGGAAACGTTGCCCTCGTACTTCTGCGCGAACATTCCCCTGAACGCCCTTGCAT
>CAVIFG010000157.1:1889-2409 GCA_963641955.1 Escherichia coli | reverse complement strand
CCCTTGCATAATCCCAGTTATTCGCGGCGCCCACCGAAACCGTGACCGCGCCGACCACCAGCACCGCCGCCGCAGGAATAACGACCGCTTTTCTTATACCAAAGTGTTTGTGCATATTATTTTCTTTCATGATATCCGCCTTTCGCGCCATTACCCTGCTGACAAGCACCTCGTCACTCTCATTCGAAGAAATCTGTTCAAAAAGCCGCTTGTAGTTATTCATCATTATCCTCCTCCACTAAGAGTTTCAGTTTCTTTCTCCCGCGTGTGAGCCTTGATGTGACCGCCGTTCGGCTGATCCCGAGTATTCCGGCAATTTCGTTTACGGAATACCCCTCATAATAGAAAAGGTGGATGACCTCGCTGTACTGTGTCGGGAGGGTCTTGACGAGCGCCAGAAGCTCTCCGTCCTCGGCGGTATCAAGCGGTATTTCCTCGCTAAGCTCTTCGGTGCGGGAAAATCGGCAGGATCTTACAAGATTCTTGGAAAGATTGATAACGACGCGGATAAGCCAGCGCC
>CAVIFG010000157.1:0-1787 GCA_963641955.1 Escherichia coli | reverse complement strand
CCTGCAGTCCTCCCCGGAGGAAAAATGCCCGGTGTACTCCATCAGCTTCACAAATGCGTCCTGACAGATATCATCCGCTTCGGCACAGTTTCTGACATAGCTGTACGCCAGCCTGTAAACCATCTGGTGGTATTGCCGGACGTACCCGACAAGCTCTTCGTCGTTCATTCTTTCCCTTCTTTCCTTTGTACTGAAAGACGTCCTTCTGTAAGTATAACAGATCAGAGGTACGATTTGTCACCGAAAATATAAAAAAATTCCGATAAACGCTTCAAAGCCTGTCCCGCCGTGCTGTTTCGGGTTGAGTGTTACGGCGCTCCCCGGCGGCATATCAATACAGCAAAGGAGGGGATGATATGCCCGCGAAAAAAAAGCCGTCCCTTGTACTGCATACCCCCGACGCCGAAACGGAGCAGGTGATACGCGCCGCAATATCGGAATTGTACGCCGACATCATCGCGGACGCGCTCTGCGCGGAGGAACTTTCGGAGGAGGAATGCAGGCGCGTTATCGCAGAACTGCTAAGGCAACACCGCACAATTAACAGCTAACGCCTTTGCCGCACGCTTGCTTGCATATTTTCCGTCATATTGCACAAATTTCGCTTGACGGGCGTCAGCCCGCCCGCGCTCAATTTATACAATCTGACGAAAAATCTGTCTGCGCAATCGCACGACAATAATTATGCGGTGTTGCCCTAAAAAAGGATAAAAACTGCTGAACAGTATTGCAAAGCGCAAAAAAACATGATATACTAAACAACAGATATTTCCGAAAGGAGCGAATATAAATGAATGATAAAATTATAAAAGCCGTCGGGCTGTTACTGTCCGCGGCGCTTCTCACCGCCTGCAATACCCCTGCGGAAAGCAGCAGCGGCGGCAATTCCGCCGTATCATCGGACGAAAGCCCCGCCGCTGATACAGAGAACACCTCCGCAAATGAGGAAAGTTCAGCGCCTGCGTCCGAAATCATCCCCGAAGAGGACAGCCCCGCCCTTGCAGAACTCCGCGCGGAGCTTTCCGAAAATTCCCGCACATTCGCGGCGGCGTACCTCGGGTACTATTCCGCGGATGACAGCGCGCCGCTTTCTGAACAGATGAAGAAAAATAACGAAAAGCTGCTTGAGGACTACCCGTTCATCGCGGATATCCCCGCGGAGCGTATCATCGGAAGCGAGGGTCATCTTTTCTGCATTATCCCGCGGGGGCAGAGCGATTCCCTCGCGATAAACAGAGTTCACCGCAGCGCCGATAACGGCGGATACGAAACGGACGAAGTCGCCTACCGCGCGGAAAGCGGCGTGCCTGTTCTGGTGTTCTGCGAGCCGAACGGAACGGTTTATGAACCCGACACATCCGTCAACATCGTTTCCGAGGACGGAACGGTTTCGGGATGGCTCGCGGCGCTGTCGCAAAGCGGAACGATATCGCAGGAAAACGCGCTGGACATCACAGATTACGACGGCACGACCCCCGACCCCATCGAAGAATACATGGCGTGCGAATGGCTCGGCCCCACCGAATACGGCATGACCGACGAGGGCACGGCGATGTGGCGGCTGAGAAGCAGCGAGGCGGAATACCTCCTTTCATTCCGCAGCGACGGCACGGTAACGCTCGACTGGAAATACAACGGTCAGGCCGAGAACGAGGAATGCTGGAGCGGGCAGTGGACGATCACCGAGGAAACCGACCGCCCCACGGATGTAACGATATCCCTCTCCCGCGTGGGTGGCAGGAACTTCGACAGCGTTGACGCGCCCATGTACATCAGCGAAACCTATC